>JBGTJP010000116.1:0-28256 GCA_041745075.1 Pyrinomonadaceae bacterium
GCAATATTCGACGGCGCTCTTGAAAGCCGCGTAGGAGGCGAGCGGGTCGGTCCCGTCAATTTTTTGAATAAGAAGATCGGGAAAGCCCGTGACCAGCTGAGAAATGTCGCCTCCGGCGGTATTTACTTCCACGGGCGTCGATATGGCGTAACCGTTGTCCTCGACGACGAAGATCACCGGCAGTTTCATATTGCAGGCGGAGTTTAGAGCTTCCCACCACTCGCCTTCGCTCGTTGTGCCGTCGCCGACGGACATATAAACGACCTCGTCGCCTTTGAATCCGTCGATCTTGTCCTTGAGTTCATCGACAAGCGAGGCCCGCATCCCGGCCTCGGCCGCACCGACGGCATGCAATGCCTGCGAACCCGTGCACGAAGATTGCGACGGAACGTTCAGATCCTTGTGGCCCCAATGCGAAGGCATTTGGCGGCCGTGTGAGTTCGGGTCTTTCTCGGCCCCGACGGCGGACCACAGCATCTCCTGCGCCGTCATCCCAAGCCCCAGCATCAGGGCCCTGTCACGATAATAGGGAAAGAACCAATCATAGGCCGGCTTCATCGCAAGAGCCGCTGCCGTTAAAACGGCCTCGTGCCCGGCACCTGAGATCTGAAAAAATATCTTGTTCTGGCCCTTTAGCTGGATCTCCTTGTCATCGACCCGGCGGGACAGATACATCGTGCGGTAAATGCCGATAAGAGTCTTTTCGTCAAGGCCCTGGCGGTCGTTCGAACGTGCGCCAGCCTTGCCCGTCGCCGCGCCTTCAGCGGTACCGTGAACGATCTCGTCGGACGCAAAACCGTCGGCCTCAGTCGTCTTTGCCCGTTCGGCAACTACCGATATTTCCTCATTATTATTGCTTTTTGCATTGAGCTTCTTTACAGATGTAGCCATTCAAATGATCCTTTCGATAAATATTTCTAATAGGTAGGTAACATAATAAGATACCAAAACCGATGGAATCGGGCAATTTTGAGGAGGTGACTGGCGAGATACGACCTAATCGATTCTTCCTTTCCAGATCATAGGATCTCGGCTTGAATGGAAGACGGCGATGACGAAAATCGACTGTTCTTCGACCGTGAAGATTATCGAATAAGGAAACTTTTGCGTTAATGCGCGGCGAACGTCATATTGGTGAACGACCGGGTATGCGAGTGGCTGCTTATTGTTGCGATCCATTCCGATTCTATCAAATGTATCGAATAACCATTTTTGATATCTCCTTTCGATACTTTGTATGGGTGAATCGGCTGTCCATACCGGAGCCCGCGCGTGAAGGTCAAAAATAATTTCGGCTAGATCGTGCCTAATTGCATATTGTTTCAGAACACCAATACCCCAATAGCCACCGATATCGTTGTTGCGACTTAAGAACGTTCCGAGCAAACCGTGCGCAATATTCTTAAGTTTCTTACATCCAGCCATAGATCGATCATAGCGCTTTCAAAACCCACCATTTTGGATCAACGACCGGTGGCGTGCCGGTGAAGGGAACCGAGACTTTCCCGTCTTTCAGTTCTATTCGGGTGGTTCTTCCGTTGATTTCTACATCGACCGGCATTGGGAAGGGCATGTTGTTCGGGGTTTCCCAGCGAAGAATAAGTTCCGCGGTTGTCGTCCCATCGCGGCCAAACGAACTGAGCAGATTCGCGACAAGCTTTGGCAACTTCGGCTGACGCAGGTAAAGCTCAAAAAACCAATCGAGTTTCATCTTCGATTCCTGTTCGGCGATGGTCAGAAAATCGTCGGTGTTGACCAATCTGGTCTGGCGGCCGTCGGTCCAGGATTCCATTTCCTTGGTCGGGTAGGCCATGCGGCGCAGCGATCGAAAGAACGCATCGTCGCCGATGAGATAACGCAGAGTGTGCAGAATGTAAGCTCCCTTTCCATAAATGTCGCCGTCCGAATTCAGGTAGTCGGGTTCGGACATATAGACCTGATAGGCGATCTTCGGTTCGCGCGGAGCGACCGGCTGCATATTGCGGAAACCTTTCGCCCGGGCGGCCATTGCCTTTAGATAAGCGTCCTTTCCCTTTATTTCTTCCAGATAGAGCGTGTCCATATAGGACTGAAAGCCCTCGTGGATCCAGAAATCGCGCCAGTCGCTGGCTGTCACAAGGTTCGACCACCATTCGTGGCCGAATTCGTGAAGCATCAGCCAATCGAAACCGTCCTCATTGTAATTGAACTTGTTGCCGTAGGCGATGTGCGTCGAATGCTCCATACCGAGGTGCGGCGTTTCGACGATCCCTACCTTTTGCGAACGAAACGGAAACGGGCCGAGATACTTTTCAAAGAACGCATTGTACTTCTTGGTTTCGTCGATCAGCTTTGCGCCCTTTTCATAGCTTTCGGGCAGGATGTAAAACTCTATCTGGATCGTCTCGCCCGTAACGCTCTTGGTCGTGTCTTTGATAACCCGGTAAGGTGCGGCGTCGAACAGGATCGAATAATTCGGGATCGGGTTCGTCATCCGCCAAACGTACGTCGAAGTGCCGTCACTATTCTTTGTTGTGCTCTCCAGTTTTCCCGGCCCTGCGGCAACCAGCGGATCGGGTACCGTGATTCTCATCGTTGCGGTCGAGGGCTTATCCGAAGGATGGTCTTTGCACGGGAAAAGGAGATCGGCTCCGTCGTTTTGCAGGGCGACCGAGATCCAATCCGCTCCATTCGGTGTTTTGGTCCAGATAACGCCACCGATCCACGGCGGGCGTGGTGCCTCGCGCGGTTTGCCGGAGTAGGTGATCAATGTTTCGAATGTCTCGCCGGCCTGTTTGGTCAACGGAAACCATATCCAGATCTTGCCTTCGCGACGCTCGTATTTGAGCACGGCCTGGCGGTTGTTACCCTCGCCGAAGATACTGTCGATCTTGTACGTCGTATCAAGATCAAGAACGATCACATTAGTCGGGATAACGATCTTCGCGACCATTACCGTCGTGCCCGAGATCCATTTTGTCTTAGGATCGACCTTCAGACTGACATCGTAGGACTGCACATCATACGCCGCCTGCTCGAATATTAGAGGCCCGCCGGTCTCGGTCGGGCGAACGCCGAGTTCGCGTTGGGCATAGAGCGAGGACGTTAAAAAAATGACTGCAAACAAGCTGGCTTTGATAAAGTATTTCATGATTCTTATTTCGTCGGAGAGGCAAGCGTCCCGCTTGCCTCTCCCAGGTAAGAACACTTTACACCCGAATCGGTTTAGCGGAAAATCTGAACATCATGAGGAATTTCGTCATTACTCTTTTTGCATGTTTCGCGTTCTTCGCGGGTGACGTGTTCGCTCAGCAGCCGGAAACGAAGACTTCGGTGAAAACCAACGTTCGCCCTACGCCCACGCCCGCCGCAAAGCCGGAGCCATTTGATACGGCCGATGTCAAAACGATGGCCGCGCAATGTGTTGCGTTCGATACCGAGGCGGGCGTGATCGAAATGGAAATGTTCCCGGAGCACGCGCCGGAATCGGTCAGGAATTTCCTCAATTTGGCCGCGACCGGATTATTCGACACGACGGTATTCGGCCGCGTTGTTCCGGGCTTTGTTATTCAGGGCGGCGATCTTTATTCGCGTGAAGGCAAGGTGACATATGAGATAGGCATGCGTGCCCGGCGAACGCTGCCGGACGAGCCGAACAAGATCCTTCACGAACGCGGCATTCTTTCCATGGCACGCGGCGAAGAATCGAACACGGCGATGACCAGCTTTTTTATTCTTGTCGGTGCGGGGCCGCATCTTGACGGCAAGTTTGCCGCATTCGGCCGCGTTACAAAAGGTATGGAAGCTGCCGATACGATCAACAAAGCGCCTGTTATCGACGAAAAGCCCGATAAGCCGGTTAGGATAAAGAAAGCGACGGTTCATAGTTGCCAGGGAACGCAGGCGCCCCCGCCTGCATGAGCGTGAAACGCGAACAACCCGCAACCAAAACGGCACGAGCTCATATAAAGAGGCCGCCGCAAAAACCGCGGCGTTGCAGGCGAGGGCGCCTGCGGCCCCAGGAGAACTTAATCCGCAAAATCCAGATCGAGCGTCATCCTATATTCGTTTGCCATCGACGGATGCCCGTGCGCCATTGATACCTCGATGCCTTTTTTGTACACCTCGACGGCCTTATCGCGGTCGCCGGACAATGCGTAAGCCTGAGCAAGCGTGCCGTAGGCATTGCCCTCATCGTCGTCCTTTGCGAGATAATCTTCCAGGATCCTGATCACTTTCTCGTGCTGCCCGACCTTTTCATATTCCTTTGCAAGGCCGAACATAACCATCGTGTTATCCGGATCAGCGGCGAGCATCTGCTCGAAAACTTCGATTCGATTTTGCATATTCCATCAACTTACCTTTCTGGTGACCGCATTTCAAAATAAAAAACGCCGCTGGATGAACGGCGTTTTTTCTTGCTCCGATCGATTTCGGCCTTTACCTTACATAATCCGCAAGCGTGTCAGCCAGCTTTTGCAGGCTTTTTGGCGCTTCGGACGACGGCACGGGAGTGCTGCCGAGTATCTCCCGGGCCGATTTTTGATACACCGCGTTGTTCATGTCCTGGTCCTGCGAGATGACAACTCCCTTGAGGGCGATGCCGGCGAAAAGTCCCTTGGTGCGCGAGTAGCTAAGGATCTCGGCATCTAAGGTCGCGTTGGTCGAGGCCGAAGCCGACCGGCCGACAGGCCCCGCGGCAACGCTGCCTTCGCCGCCGATCTCGAATTTGTCCTCAAGCAGGTTCTTCAGGCCCTTGTCGTTCATAATAACAAGAACGTAATCGGTCTTTTGCCCTCCGATCTGTGCTCCAAAGCTGCCGCCGGCCATGTTCAGAAAGGCTGGAGCGCTCCAGCCGCTATCGGTCCGGCGAATGGCTACGCCCTTGCCGCCCTGGCCGCCAATGATAAACGCCGCTTTTACCGTTCCCGGAAAAACAACGATCGCCTTTGCTTTTTTCAAAAGATCGCGCGGAATCGATTTCTCGGCCACCTTCATTACTTCTTTGATCACCTGCGACGCATCGTCAACGCGGTCAACCGCGGCCTTTAACTCCTTGCCCTGGTTTTTGTTCTGGGCCGAGACCCCCGAAACAAAAGTAAATAAGCCAAACAATGACAGTAAAATTACGTAAAATACAGATCGCATAAAAACCTCCATGTTGAAAGATCGTATAACCGAAGTCGCTGGCGAATCGAATAGTCTCGAATCGCTTTTTCACTAATAATTACGAATTTTGTAATTACTAGTTAACAAGTTGGAAGAACCTAATCCAATTATAGAAATAAAACCGCAAAAGAGCCTAAAGTGTAGCTCAAAAAAGGCTCGCTTGGACCGGTAAAGGCTTTGCTTCAACCGCTTCTGGTGTTTCGTGTCCGGCAAACCCGAGCCGGCGGGCATGAAAATCGAACAGCTTTTTTGTGACCTCCCATTGTTCGGTTTTGCCCGTGCTCCGCTCTTTGTAACTTCGATGCCGCAAAGTTCCGCCGCGTTCGCGTTTCATTGTGTTGATGATCTTGGCAACGCGGGTCGCCGGGAGGCGTTCGTGCATTTTCTGAACGAAATAATCTTCGATCGAATTGGTGTCCAAATGCAGCATCGACATAAATGCCCGAGACGCACCGCATTCCTTTGCCCGTTCGAGCAGGCCTGGGATGTCCGATTCGTTGTAACCGGGAATGATCGGAGCAACGCCAATGCCGGTCTGGATGCCCTCGTCCGACAGCATTTTCATCGCCTGAAAACGGGCCTCGGGAACGGGTGTGTAGGGCTCGAATGGGTTCGATTTCTCCTTGGTCAAAAAAGGCAGCGAGAAAAAGACCGATACTTTTTGCAGCTTTTTCAGGATGTCTATGTCGCGGGTGACAAGTGCGCTCTTTGTAATTACACCGACCGGAACGCGGAACTCGGCGCATACTTCCAGGCATTTTCGTGTCAATTGATATTCGGCTTCCAGTGGTAGATAAGGATCGGTCGCAAAGGAAAAATCGATATGCGGCATTTTATCGCGTGTTTTCTTTAGTTCTTGTCGCAATAGCACCGGAGTATTAGGCTTAACAACGATCTTTGTCTCAAAATCCGTGCCGGCCCCGTAACCTAGATACTCGTGATACTGCCGGGCAAAGCAATAGGTGCAGCCGTGAACGCAGCCGCGATAACAGTTCACCGTATAACGCCAGCCGCCTTCCCAATCGGAGGCAAACGCTTTTGTGATCACCTTTTTGGTCGCTGTCTCCTCAAAAATTTCGAGCTTTGTCGGCGGCGGCTCGCCGACGTATTCTGCAGAGTAGCGGTCATAAGGATTTGGAGGATTTGTAACGTGTCGCACAGATGCAACAATATCGCATCCTCACGTCAAAAGCAAAGGAGATTCGCCACAGAGGTCACAGAGAACACGGAGGTGTTTTAATTTGCTCTAATACTGTTCTCTGTGCCCTCCGTGGCTAAATGTTTCTTTGCATTAGAAGATCGGTCTGAGGATCGTTACCAAGTTGAAAAGTGTGCTTGCCGACAATGCGGAAGCCGTTCTTTTCGTAAAATCGCTGTGCCCGCGGGTTATACTCCCAAACGCCGAGCCACATAATGTCGTGGCTGTCCTCGCGTGCGTGATCGAAACAGGCGTTCATAAGCGTTTGACCGACGCCCTGGCCAAGGAATTTCTGCTGTGAATAGAGACGCGAAAGTTCGATCGGGTGTTCGGCTTCAATACCGGTTTCGATGCTGTCAACGATCAGCTTCGAATAACCGGCAAGCGCGCCATCGATCTCGGCCAGAAGAAAAATACTTTTTTCGTCTGCCAACTCCAGTGCGATCTGTTCGACGTTGAACGCCTGCCGCATATAATGATTTAGATCGTCCGGCGCGTTTTTCGGATGCTCGGCAAAAGCATCCCAGAATGTCGTGTAAGCAAGATCGGTGAGCAATTTTGCATCATCGAGTCCAGCTTGACGGATGTTAATTTGATCAGACACGATACAAGAAGTTATCACACACAAATACCTTACGAAGCCGCAGGCGTGAAGGTGATTCCGCAATGGCAAATGACCTCATACTCTCCATTTGGGAGAGAAAAACAGGTCGTTTTGCGGCGGGGACTTCGTAAAGCCAGACCGGGATCCGGATTCCCATTTCATCACAGAGCGTTTCGATGACACCCGCCAACACGGCATCTTTTTCTTCATCATCCAATGCAAACGGTTCATTGATCGCGGCTGGATCTTTGTGATACCGGAAATCATCGACAAAATTCATTAGCGCGATCTTCCACCACCGAGGTTCGGCGACCATTCGCTGTTTTGTTTCGATGGCGGTTATCATCGGTCAAAATACTCGTCAAGCCATGCGATCGTTCTTGGTTTCACTTCTTTCTTAGGATAGTAGTGCGCGACGATACCTAAAACGTCGGACCTGGCGTGCAGACCAAGCCGCTTGATCAGGAAATCAGCGTCATTTTCGTCTTCGGTTTCGGGCCTCAAAGCCATTATCTTCATTGCAAGAAGATAATCCGCCTCGGGAACGGTCACACGCAAATTGGAGAGTTCAAAAAGCAGGTCCCGTTCATGCTTGACGACAAACATCTTTACCGCGTGATTCAACCAATCCAAATTCAAGCCATGCCGTTCCGCAATTCGATGCGCCGCATTGCGTATTTCTTTGACCGGTTCAAAAACAGCGTCGATGTCGTTCGTCGACACCCTCGCATTGAAAGCCAATACCAGCACGGCTCCGCCGTAAAGCGAAACTTCGCCCTTGATGTCGATCAGTCGAAGTTCGTCGTTTAGCTCGGTCAGGTATTTTGTGATCTCCTCGGCGGTCATGATAGATAATTTCGAAGTGCTTGTCCGACAAATGCGATACTTTAAGTCTGAATCAAATTCGCTAAAGCAAATGTAAATTTGTTGTGAGCGACCTTCGCAGTAGGTCCCTGAGTGAGACTAAGTCATCTACTGATTCGAAGGCGGACTTAGGAATAAACCAACCTATCGTATGGCCAAAGTAAAACAGGATGTCCGATTTTGATTCGACTACACTTACAATTGCAGGCCACTTGGAAAAGCTCTGAGCCAGTTCATTTTGGACGCTTATACCTTCAACCGAAAATGTAAATTGAGTTTCCTTGTTTATGATTGGCGACGATTCAAAATACTTTATGATAGTTCGCCGCATGAACCATGGGTAAAAAACTTGGCGTAATGAAAGAACCACAAGTCCGACCGAAATTGCAGGAACCGAGCTAAAAACAGCGGCGCCAACTATATTGATTGCACGTGTGTCATCGGCCATAAGAACAATTGCAACGATGAATGAAACAAATACTATACCTGACGTCAACAGCACATCATGTCTGAAAATGAAACTTTGATTTCTTAGAAACTTCGCAACACGAATCGAATCATCCGGAGTAAAGGTGAGTCTTGACGAGATTTGACGTTCCATGAGTCTATTTTCCGCTGATAATCAACTTCGCGACTGTCTGCAGCTGCATATTAGACGTACCTTCGTAGATCGCTCCGATCTTCGAGTCGCGCCAAAATTTTTCTACCGGATAATCTTTGACGTAGCCGTAGCCGCCGTAAAGTTCGATGGCTTTGGATGAGACCGCTTCGGCGCAGCGGGATGAGTAGAGTTTTGCGATGGCGGCCTCCTTTAAGAACGATTTGCCGGCGTCTTTTAGGCGGGCAGCATTATAGACGAGCAATCGGGTGGCTTCGATCTCGACGGCCATTTCTGCAAGCTGGAATTGAACACCCTGGAAGCTGCCTATTGCCTGGCCGAACTGCTCGCGTTCCTGCGTGTATTTGAGCGCGCATTCGTACGCGCCCTGAGCGATGCCGAGCATCTGGGCACCGATCCCTATGCGGCCTTCGTTGAGCGTCTCGATTGAAACTTTATAACCTTTACCGACTTCGCCAAGAACATTTTCCTTTGGCACTTTGCAGCCATCCAGGATCAGTTCGGTCGTTGAAGAGGCACGGATGCCAAGCTTGTCCTCTTTCTTGCCGACCGAAAAACCTTCAAAGCCTTTTTCGACGATGAAAGCCGTGATGCCCTTGTAACCGGCGTCGGGATCGACGGTGGCAAACAAAACGAAAATTTCAGCCTCGTTACCGTTGGTTATCCAGAGCTTTTGGCCCGTTAATTCATAATGATCGCCCTTATCGACCGCCCGCGTCGTCAACGCGAACGCGTCCGAGCCCGAACCGGCTTCGCTCAATGCATATGCACCGACCCGGCTCTCGGCTAGCTGCGGCATATATTTCTTTTTCTGTTCGTCGCTTGCCCATCGCATAAACGCATTTGTTACGAGCGTGTTATGGACATCGACAAACACCGAAACCGACGCATCGACACGTGCAAGTTCTTCGATAGCAAGGATCGCGTTGAAAATAGTAGAACCGGCCCCGCCGAATTCTTCCGGGGATTCGATGGCCATTAGGCCTAATTCGAAACACTGTTTGATAAGGTCTGGATCAAGCTTCGAGGCATGCTCCATTGCCTCGACTCGCGGTCGGACCTCGCCCTCGGCAAACTCGCGTACCGATGCGCGGAACAGTTCTTCTTCCTCTGACAAAATCGTGAGACCGGCGTTAATTTGTGCCGTTCCGGTAGCTGTATTCATAGGTAATTCCAGAAAATCAAAACATCTTGCGATCACGTTAAGATGGTAGTCTAATCAAGCCGTCACATAAATTCAACGACACCCATCTCGTCAGGACGCGTTTGTGCGGACGTTCGCAACCACGAAATAATAAAATACCGGAAAGGCAAAACATGCGCGATTTCAGGCCATTTGCCGAAACATTGCTAAAAACGGTAGCATCGTTTCTTGAAGCAACGGAACAAAAGGCAAACCACGTGAGTTCGCAAGTTACGGGCGATACCCAGTCCAAATCCACAAAAAATACAACTCGGCTAAAGATCGCGGGTGCGATACTGACCGCGTTTGGCCTGGGCCTGTTCGCGTATCTGATCGCTTCAGTCGGCGTCGGCGAGATCATCGATAACATCGGCCGCTTCGGGATCATCGGCTTTGGCGTCATTCTGCTGATCTATTTTTTCCGAATTCTTACGCGGGCCACTGCATGGAAGCTTTCGGTTTACGAGCCTTATTCGTTGGCCTATCGCGACACGGTTCCCGCGGTGATGATCGGCGAGGCGATGAGCAGCATGATCCCGCTCGGCATTTTGATAAGCGGAACGGCCAAGGCGATCGCCGTACGCAAACGGGTGCCGCTCGTTGTAGGACTTTCATCGGTTGCTACGGAAAATCTCTTCTACAGCTTTACGACCAGCGTATTCCTGATGTTGGGAGCATTGACCTTTGTGAGAAATTTTCCGCTTGACGAAGGCTGGACCTGGACCATCGACATTCTGATCGCGGTGCTGCTCTTTCTTTTGATCCTGGGCATTACAATGGTCATAAAACAGTGGCATGTTGCCAGCGAGACGTGCGAATGGCTCTACCGGCGGGGATTTGCACGCGGCCTACTTGAACACGGACGCTCCGAGGTCCGGTTGTTCGAGAACCTGATCTACGGGTTTTACCGCCGCCACCCGAACAGGTTCCTGCCTATTTGTCTTGCGGAAGCGGCCTTTCACATACTAGGGATAATCGAGGTCTGGTTTATTCTTGGCCGAATCAGCGAAACCGCCCCGCTCCTTAACGCATTTTTGCTTGAATCGGTCAGCCGTCTAATCACCATAATTTTCAAGCTGGTTCCCTTTCTGGTCGGAGTTGACGAAGCCGGGGCCCAGTTTGTGGGCGAAACGATCGCCGCCGGAGCCGGCATCGGCGTCACGCTGGCAATCATCCGAAAGGGTAGAATTTTGTTTTGGACCGGCGTGGGATTGGCCTTGATAATCAAACGCGGCATTTCGCTCAGGGAGATCCGCCGGGTGCGGGAAGAGTAAGGGGCCAAAATATTGGAACAAAGATCATCGCCGCGATGAACACGATAATTGTCAGGATGGTGCCGATCTTTACAAAATCCATAAATCGATATTTTCCGGGCGTATAAACCAGCACACAGGCGGGCTCAAGCGGCGTGATGAATGAGAATGAGGCCGCGTAGGTTACGGCAACGATGAATGTGCGCGGATTTAAACCGAGGGCGAGAGCCGTTTGTACGGCGACCGGCAGAACCACAAGGGCCGCTGCCTGATTTGACATCGGCTGGGTCAATATTACGGTCAGCAGAAAAAATCCCGCCAAAACAAACATCGGTCCATAGATTGCAAAATAGGTTTCGATAAGTCCGGCAAGGTAAGTGTCCGTACCGGTCTTTTCCATCGCCACGCCAAAACTCATCATGCAGGCGATAAGCACCAGCAGCCGGAAATCGATCAGCGAATACATTTCCGCGTACCGAACGGTTTTTGTCGCCAAAAGCAAAAGAACGCCAGTAAGCACACAAACGGCGAGCGGGATGTCAAAGCCGATCAAGATCTTTGATAGTGAAAGCGTCAAAAAAAGGAGAAAAGCTGAGATTGCCCACTTTCTTTTTTCGATACGCATGCTGCTGGCTGAAAGGTCTTCCAGCAGAAGCATTTCCCGGTCAATAACGAGGGGTTCTATCTCCTCGCGCCTGCCCTGTACCAGAAGAACGTCTCCGAATTTCAACGGAACGTGACTGAGTTTATTGATAAACGTCTCGCCATGACGGTTTACGGCAAGGACTGTAAGATCGTATTTCTGACGGAATCGCATGCTCTTCAGCGTTTGCCCAACCAGCCGCGAATCCCGCATTACCATGATCTCGAAAAGCTCAATGCTTTCGCTTTCGAGAAGTCGGTCGTTAAGCATGAAATCCGGCTCGATCTCGAGGCCGACCTCTTCTTTGACCCGCAGAATATCGTCGATCTTGCCTTCGACGATCAAGATATCGGCTGCCTCGATCCGCTCAAACGCACCCGGGGCGATCTGCTTTTCATCACCGCGCAGGATCCCAAGTACGTTTAGCTCAAGCTCTGTATTGATGTTCGATTCACCGAGAGTCTTGCCGACGAGCCGCGAATCCGGAAGTACGACGAGTTCTGAAATATACTCGCGAATGCTGTAATCGTCGGTCAGTGAATCGCCGCCGCCGCGGTTCGGCAGCATCGGCCGGCCGATGAAAAGCATGTAGATCATGCCGACGCCAAATATAATGATGCCGACCGATGTAAGCTCGAACATCGAAAACGGCTCCTGGCCGTAGCGAATTATCGCACCGCTCACCGCGAGGTTTGTGGACGTTCCGATCAATGTACAGCTGCCGCCGAGGATCGCCCCGAACGCGAGCGGCATAAGCAATTTTGACGGTGCGATCTTTGCCTTAGCCGCCAGGCCGATGATGACCGGCAGGAACATTGCGGTCGTCGTGGTGTTCTTCAATACGGACGCCGAAGCCGCGGCCGTTGTCATTATCAATGCCGTCAACGCAAACTCATTCCCACCGGCAAGTCGATAAAGCCTTCGCCCGATCAGATCGACGATGCCTGTTTTTATCAGGCCGCCGACCAGAATAAACAAACCGCCTATCGTGATGATTATATCGTTGCCAAAACCCGCCAGGCCTTCTTGAACCGTAAGGACCCGCGTCATTACCAAAGCAATGACGAGAAGAATGCCGACAACATCAACAGGAACTTTTTCCGTCGCGAAGAGCGCTATCGCGACGGCAAGCAGTATCAAGGTAAGAAAAATGGGCGACATTTGCTGGTCACAAGAATACCGTAACTGCCGGCTATTTCGGAAGCGATGATTTTAGGTGGCATTACCCGAGAACGGTCGGAACGGGGATGGTAATTTTACCGGGAATTCGGCAGATGGCTTTCAGGACCGGGAACTTAGTCATGAACCCGCGCTTCAGCAAGAGCGAATGCTCAACGCTGATTCCTAAACGGCCAGGTTTCCGCATCGAAAGGCGCGGATCGGATCAATTTGCTTTTCCTGCATTTTTTTTCATTATGCCCGATGCCAGCAGACGGGTTCGCCGGTTCTCGAAGCACTCGAAAAGTGAGAGTGAACACACCATGACGCTGCCTTTGCGGTTATGTATCCGATGGAGTTCACCGCCTTTTGTCAGGAACTGAATATCCTGCAGATCGGTGTGGAATATCTTGGCGGCGTGTTTGGGCGTTATTAACTCAACCTGTTTCGAGCACACTGGACAGAATGCGCGACTCGACCGGCGAGGGGAGGGTTTTCCGCTCATCGAGCCGACAACGGGGTTTGTTTGACCGTGCTTCATTTAGACCTCCAATAAAATTCTTTGAGATGTCGATTTGCGGTTTAATCATTATCCACGATTGACCGCGGTTTAACAACAGACGTCTTGAATAGCGGCCTTTTGCGGGATGCCTGTCTTTGGATTCATCACTGCAAACTTCCAAATGAACGGCCGGTAATTAGGGGATCGGTCGCAGACGGCCCCAGCGGCAGCGTGTCATGTATGTCGCTGGAATAGATCGTGCCGGTGCTCCGAAATATGCTGGCGGACCCGGTTCAGGAAATCGGACGGGAACGGACGGCTCCGCCGGTTTCCGCGTCCATATGAATACCCGTCAGAGCGGTCACAGCGGCGACCACGCCTGTTTCGTCGTTTCTCATTTCGTGATAAAAGCGGATGACCTTTTCGCCGATCTCGATTACTCCTGAAACGAATCGTGATGATATCGCCCGCCCGAAGTTCCCGTTTGTAGGACGAATCCTGCTGTACCGCAGCCATCATGCAGTTTTGTTCGCGCATATAGGCAAGCGTCAGCCCCAGGCGGGCAAGCATCTGCCACGAGGCCTCGTCGAATTTTCCGGGGTACCACATGATGTTCAGGTGGCCCATGTGGTCGCATTGCCAGGGGTAAACCGCGCCTCGATGCGTTAGTCGTTCACACAAACTCGATTATTGAGTCCGCCGAAAGAGTTTAGTTGAAACTCTTCCGGCGGGATCTATCGCGGTCCTATTCCTTAAGGCCGCGGACATAATTGGCGATCTCCTTTATCTCCTCGGTCTTTAGCTTCTTGCCGAAGGACGGCATAATGAAGCCGCCGTTAGTGATCTTTTTGACAAGCTTCTCGTCCGATTCCTTCCATTTCGTCTGTCTCTTCTCGCTCGCAAGGTTCGGGCCTTTACCGCCTGTGCCGTCTGCCCCGTGACAGCGGGCACAGTTGTTTGCAAAGAGCTCCGCACCCGAAACGCCTAATTCCGCTGAGAGAGGGTTCCCCGCAACCCTTGGCGAGAATAGATCTGCAGCGAAGATCCCCGCAAGAGCAATAAAGCAAAAACAGGTGAGTGCTTTGATCTTTTTAATAAAACCTGAGGCGTGTTCGGCCGGCCTTTTCACTGGCGCAACTCCGTCAATTTTTGGAATCTCTGTCATTTTTCTTTCCTCCTGGTATTTGTTATTTCATATTCGTTTTCTTTTGAGATTGGCTAAACCAGTTCTCTGATTTGTTGAAGGGTCGTTTCGATCTCCTCCTCTGTATTCAACAGGCTCGGGGCGAGCCGGACGTATGATTCCCGATAAGGCGCCGTCGAGGCAGTGATGTTCTTCTCGCGAAGACTCTTAACAACATAAGCGGATTTCATGCCTTTGACATCAAAATAGATCAGGCCAGCCGGTTGTAAAGACTGGCCGTTATTTGGGTTCAGCGTGCCGAGATCGGTACGGAACTGGTCAACGACCGCCTGGATCGCGGCCGCGTTTGCGCCCGACGCCGTGCGGATAACCGGGGCTGCCGAAGCCGCCCCCGCAAGCCCACCGGCCGTGATGACGGCCAGGACAAGTTTTTGCAGAATGTTGATTATTGCTTTATTCATGATTGATCTCCTATTAATTTGACCTGGTTATTGGTCAGCTTATTCATAAAAGCGAGAAGCGATACCAGACAGACCCTGGCACCACCCTCCGCCTCCTCCTTGTAGTGACATTTGTTTCTCCGGATAAAGTCGAAAAGAATGTGTCCTGCGACTTCAAACAGGTATGAGGCTTCGCCAAGCGAGATGAAATCGGACTCGCATCGACATCCGTCACAGTGCATCCAGTGTGTAGCGGCACGCTTTCGCACTATCTGCTCTCTTCTGAGTTCTACGACAATTTCTCTTTTCTTCGAGATCTTCATAGAAGCCGTTCACTGGCTCCACTCCGACGCCAATTTCGCAAAATAGCCCGAATCGAGCAGCCTGGTTTGCCGCCGCTCAAAACACTCGAAGAGCGAAACGCTGCATACCATCAGCCTTGCGTTTCGGTTATAGATCCGGTGCAAATCGCCGCGTTTTGCTAAAAACTCGATGTCCTGCAGATCGGTTTTGAAAATTTTCGCCGAATCCTCGAACGAGATAAGCTCAATGTGCCGTTCGCAGACCGGGCAAAACGCATACCCAGAAAGACGCAGGCAAAACTTTGCCGGATCCGTGCCGGCTGATAAATCCTCAAACCCTTGTTTCATGTTTCTTTTCTCCAAAGTTTCTTTCTCCATCGCTGGTTTTGCGATAAACTCTAAAATTGTTTACAAACAGGTTTTATCAATTGGGGGGCATGAATTCTTTAGAAACTTCTGAAAATTTTCTGAAGATTTCCTGAAGGTTGATGGTGGAAACCGAATCGGGGCCAATTTATCGATTTGGCGGCTTTGAGCTGGACACGGCCGAACGAATTTTTACCTTTCGCGGCAGTGCGATCCCGCTTGCTCCGCGCGTCTTCGACACTCTGTGCCTGCTGGTGGAAAACAGCGGTCACGTTCTGAGCAAAGAGCGAATGCTTGCCGAGGTCTGGGAGGGCAGCTTTGTCGAGGAAAATAATCTTGCTCAGAACATCTCGCTTCTTCGCAAAACATTTGCGGAATCCCGCGGCGGAAAATTTATCGAGACTGTGCCAAAATTCGGCTATAGGTTCGTCGCGGATGTAGAAACCGCAACGCCAGGACCCGATGCCGTGATCACGGAGCACATTTCGGCTCGGGTGATGATAAGGGATGTTGACGATCAAGACCTGGGAAATGCTCCGGCCAACCGTATTCACACGACATTGCAGCGAGGTCTTGGGCCTTTAAGGCCGGAAACCCATTATGTCCAGAACGGGGATGTGAATATCGCCTACCAGGTGGTCGGCAGCGGCGACATCGACATCGTTTTCGTAATGGGATGGGTCTCGCATCTCGAGTATTTTTGGGAGGAGCCTCGTTTTGCTGCATTTTTGGGCCGACTTGCTTCGTTTTCCCGGTTGATCCTTTTCGATAAACGCGGGACTGGCCTGTCGGACCGCGTACCGTTGTCGGAACTGCCAACACTTGAACAGCGAATGGAAGATGTTCACGCCGTTATGGACGCTGTCGGGTCGGAGCGTGCCGTGTTGATCGGCGTTTCCGAGGGCGGACCGATGTGCTCGCTTTTTGCCGCCACCTATCCTGAGCGGACGGCTGCTTTGATCATGATCGGGACATACGCCAAACGCGTTCGCAGCGACGGTTATCCGTGGGGCGTTTCCAAAGAATTCCGTGACGAGTTTTTCGAAGTGATGCAGCGCGATTGGGGAAAGCCGGTAGGTATCGAGGAAAGAGCCCCGTCAGTTGCCGACGACGAAATTTTTCGCGATTGGTGGGCAACGTATTTACGTATGGGGGCAAGCCCGGGAGCTGCGGTCGCACTTACGAAAATGAACGCCGAGATAGACGTCCGTAATGTTCTGCCGTCGATTCGTGTGCCGACGCTTGTCATTCACCGCACCGGCGATCTTTGCCTAAAGGTCGAGGAGGGCCGCTTTGTCGCCTCGCAGATTCCGGGAAGCAAATTTGTAGAACTTGAAGGGATAGACCATCTCCCGTTCGTCGGCGATCAGGACGAAATTCTGGATGAGATCGAGCGGTTCGTAGCCGGAACGCAGTACGCGGGCGGGCATGATCGCGTCCTTGCGACCGTATTAGACTTGCGGATAATGGACTCAAATTCGGATACCGTAAAGCGCAGTGACGCTGACTGGCAGACGCTTCTCGACGGAGTGCATATCTTTGTCCGGCGGCAGTTGGAGCTTTTCAGGGGCCGCGAGATCTCATTTGGCGTCGACGGCGTTTCTGCCACCTTTGACGGCCCGGCCAGGGCGATCAGATGCGCCGCAGCGATCGCGGAGTCCGCCGGCCGTTTCGGCGTTCAGGTAAAAACCGGACTGCATACCGGCGAGTGCGATGTTGTCGATCAAAAATACAGCGGTTACGCCGTCTCTCTTGCACGGAAAATTGCCGATGCGTCCGATCCGGGCAACATTTTGGTATCGCGGACCGTAAAAGACCTGGTCGCCGGTTCCGGCATTGCTTTTGATGAGGCCGGGACGCAGACATTCAGCGGTATTGAAGGCGAGTGGCGGCTTTTCAACGTTATTGCGTAAACTCCGAACGATCTACGATAAAATTTATGAAGAAACTGAATCTTTTATTGCTCTTCGTCTTTGTACTTCCGCTCTTTGTTTATTCGCAAACGCTTGAACAAAAGCTGAAAGAGATCGACGATTACGCAAATGCGGTGTCGAACACATGGAAAGGCCCCGGCATGGCGATCGCCGTCATTAAGGATGACAAGGTCGTTTTCGCTAAGGGCTACGGTTCGCGTGAACTTGGCAAAAATGAGCCCGTGAACGAGAACACTGTCTTCGCTATTGCATCGAACTCAAAGGCATTTACCACCGCGAGCCTTGCAATATTGGTTGATGAAAAGAAACTGAATTGGGACGACAAGGTCTCGAAATACCTACCGGATTTCAAACTTTACGACCCGTGGGTGACCAGCGAATTGACCATCCGCGACCTTGTGACCCACCGCGTCGGGCTAGACACGTTCAGCGGCGACCTGCTGTGGTACGAATCAAATTTATCAAGTGACGAGATCCTTAAACGCGTCCGTTATCTGAAACCTGTTTCAAGTTTTCGGACCCGATTCGGCTATCAGAACCTTATGTTCATTGCCGCCGGTAAGGTGATCGAAAAGGTGTCAGGAAAACCGTGGTGCGATTTTGTCACCGAACGCATATTAACGCCGCTTGGAATGAACCGGACAACATGCAGCATCAAAAACCTGCCTGATAACGCGGCGTTTCCGTATAACGAATCGGGCGGTACGCTTCGCGTTTTGCCAAGAGGAAATGTTGACGGCGCTTACTCGGCCGCCGCACTGAATTCGTCGGTCACCGACCTTTCGAAATGGGTCCGCACGCAGCTTGGCAAAGGAAAATTCGAAGGAAAACAGATCTTCAGCGAAAACCAGGCGTGGGGGCTGCACCAGCCGTATCTGGCACAGCAGATATCGGAACAATCGTGGAAAGGAAACCCGACCCGGCATTTTACGGGCGTCGCTTCGGGATGGTTTGTTTACGATTACTACGGCAAAAAGGTCATAAACCACAGCGGCGGCCTGGATGGTATGCTTTCCTACACGGTGCTGATCCCGGAGGAAAACGCGGGCTTTGTTGTCCTTACCAACTCGGAATTTCCCGCGTTTGCCGTGATGATGAGCAAGATCCGCGATGTGCTTGTCAACGCCCCGAAACGCGACTGGAACGCCGAAGCGGTGGAACAGGTCAAGAAGAACAAAGCGGACGCCGCCGAAGAGCGTGACAAAGAGGACAAGGCCCGAGTCGCGAATACAAAGCCGACACTAAATCTTTCCGATTACGCCGGAACGTATTCGGACGACCTTTATGGCCCAATAACGATCGCCGAAGGAGATGGAAAACTGGTCATGCGGTTCTCGCACTCGCCTAATTTTGTGGCCGATCTCGAACATTGGCACTACGACACTTTTCAGATCAAATGGAGGCCGTCCGTTTCCTACAATTTCCCGCGAGGCTTTGTGACTTTTACGATCGACCGGAACGGCAAGACTGACGAACTTAAGATCGATCAGCCGAATAACGATTTCTGGTTCTATGAACTGCACCCGAAAAGGGTAGCAATGGCCGCTCAATAATTCGACAAAACTGCATAATAGTGCAATAATGACCGATTGACCTGCACTAATTTTTGCATGACCGTAAAGGAGTAAGTGTTATGCCGAACAATGGATCAAAGGCCGCTGAAACGGAAGAAAAAACGGAACCAGCAGCAAAACCAACGATTACTATAGCCGAGAAAGAAAGCGGTAAGGCAGACGCCAAGCCGACCATCACGATAGCCGAGAAGGAAGGATCGGGTGAATAACGAGCTGTTAGAAGGAGAATTTTCCAGTAAATGTCAGATGAAGCAGTAAAGGCCGCCGAATCGGCCGAAGAAAGTACCGAATCAAAGCCGACGATAACCATCGCGGAAAAAGAAGCCGGCCAAGAGGCGGAAGCCAAGGCGACGATAACCGTTGCCGAAAAGGAAGCGGGCGAGGCAGCACAACCCGAGGCCGCGGCCCCGGAGCAGGCAGAACCCGAAGACGTTCATTATCAGGCCGTTGAAAAAGACGGCGCGGTTACGGCGATTTGGGAAATGCAGGGCCAAAAGCACCTCCGCACGATCGATCCGCGTTCGGGTGAGGGCAAGCAGATCCTTGCGTTGTTCGAAACGGCGGGCTAAAACTTTTCTTTTAGATCAAACACGGATCCGGCGCGAAACCTTTTGTCGCTCGGGTTCGTGTTTTTGTTTTTCGCTGATAACTGTCAACTGCAATAGGTTTTTGTAGTGGTTACTTGATTTTGTTACGTATCATCATATTTAAGCCCATCCGTTTGTCGGAATTCTTCCCTATGAAAACTGTTATTTCGATGTTGTTTCTATTGTTGGTTTCGGCTGGCGCGATTCAATCCGCCCCCGCACAATCGCGCAAAGTTACGATCCTCCTTGTCCGACATGCCGAAAAGGCGGATGCGACAAGCCAGGACCCGGAGCTTTCTCCGGAAGGAAAACAGCGGGCCGAGCGTTTGATCAAAAAGATCGGCAAATACCGTCCCGGAGCGTTTTACTCAACCAACTTCAAGCGGACGCGCGACACTCTGGTTCCGCTTGCCGCGAAGCGCAAAAAGGAAATTCAGTTCTACGACGCGAGAAAACCGCAGGAACTTCTCGACCAAATAATACAGAGCAAAACGAAGAGGTTTGTCATCTCTGGACACTCGAACACGATCCCGGGCCTAGCGAATTTGATCACGAAAAAGGAACTATTCAAGAATCTCGACGAATCCGAATACACGGTTATCTGGTTGATAAGAATCAAGGATGGCAAGATCACGAAGTTTGAATTGCTTGATTATTAGCCTTTTTACCGGCAAAGGAAGACACTTCAGTGAGTGCTCAGTTGAATCACACTATCGCCTGGTGCAGCAATCGGGCAAGATCCGCAGGCTTTCTCGCCAATGTGCTTGGCCTATCCGAGCCACGGCGTTTTATGCATTTTCTGGTCGTTGATCTGGCGAATGATGTTTCGATCGACTACTTTGAGACGACCGATCACGTCGCTCTCCAACATTTCGCGTTTCTTGTCACTGAGGAAGAATTTGACGGAGCCTTTGGACGCATTCGCGACCTCGGCATCGAGTTTTGGGCCGATCCCGCCCGCACTAAGCCGGGTGAGATAAACCGCCACGACGGCGGCCGCGGCGTTTATTTCCCGGACCCTGACGGCCATTTACTAGAGATCATAACGCGGCCGTATGGATCCTCATCAACATGAACGATCAGCCGAAAGAGGTGACTGAACTTCTGAAACTCGGAACCGAATGGGCCAGGGCGATGGTCGCAAACGACGCCGAGCGTATTGGTGCCTACATGGCGGACGAGTGGGTGATCGTTTCGGAGCGCGGTATTTCCACAAAAGGGGAATTCCTTTCTTTTGTAGAATCGGGAGCGCTCACGCATAGCTCATTCGAAATGGTTGGAGATGCCCGGATAAAAGTTTACGGTGATACGGCTGTTCTCACTGCACGAGTCGTTAACACCGCTAATTTCGGCGGGCAGCAGTTTGATGCAGACGAATGGACGTCCGATGTTTTTGTGAAGCGTGAAGGGCAATGGTTGTGCGTACTGAGCCACATTACCGGCGTTGATAAGAATTGGGAGAAGACAAAACAATGAATATTCCAAAAGGCCACCAGGCGGTAATGCCGTACCTTATGATTGAGGACGCTGCCGCGTTCATCGAATTTATCAAGACCGTTTTTGATGCTGAGATGACGCACGAAAGTATGCGTGACGGCATCGTCGGCCATGGCGAGGCGCAGATCGGCGGCGGCACGATAATGTTCTCAAACAGCCGTGGTGAGTGGAAACCGGCAACGGCAAATATGTTCGTTTACGTGCCCGACGCCGACGCGACCTTCAAAAAGGCGCTTGATGCCGGAGCGACAACTGTGATGGAAATGTCCGATCAGGATTACGGCCGGAGCGGTGGTTTTACGGACCCGCATGGAAATGTATGGTGGGTGACTTCGGTCTCGGAAGAGTAATCGGTTTTTGCGAGGCGTTTTTCGGAGGGAGGTCAAGAAAACCACCGAATAGTTGCCCTTATTTCTTTGAGGTCTTTGCGAAATAGCCCTGCCGGTGCGTTATCTTGACTTTTTGCTTTGTAAGGTCAGGATTAACAAGCTGGATCTCGATCTTACGATAGCTGCCATCCGCTGCGGGGTTTGACGGCTCATAGGCAAGCAAGTACTGCGACCGCATCTCTTCCTGTATCTGCTTGAAAGCATCACGAAGTTCTTTTTCGTCGCGCGGAAAGTAAGCCCGGCCGCCCGTATTTTCCGAGATCTTATTCAACGTGCCCTTATTCACTCCACCATAGAAATCGTCTCCAACGCCGATCGAATAGATCACGGCCTCGGCCTTGATCGCGGCGTCGACGGCCTCTTCCAATTTCTTGCGACCGAAAGTGTTCACGCCATCCGTCAGCAGAATGATCGCACGCCGTGTTTTTTCGGGAGCGGGCCCGAGAACTTCGTCTGACGTAATCCAGACCGCGTCCCAAATTGCGGTCGAACCGACCACGGCCTGATTGTCGCCCGAGATCGGCGGGGTACCGGGCGCGACTACTCCGCCACCAATATAGCCGGACGGCGGGACGAACTGGACGCGGTCGATAGCCCGCCTTAACCGTGCCAGATTGTTCGTCATGCCCTGCTCAAGGGTCGATTCTCCCGTAAAGGAAACAACCGAAACCTCGTCCTTTGACGGCCGCATGACAGATTCCAGAAAAGAGATCGCCGCCGCCTTTTCCTCGGGCAGCGTCCGCTGCTGCGAGATGCTGGTGTCGATCAGAATAGCAAGGCTCAGCGGGAGATCGACCTGCCTCGAGAACGCGCTTATCTCCTGTGGCTGACCGTTTTCAAGGATGCGTACGTCTCCGGACTTTAGCGTCAAAAGCAGGCGCCGGTCCTTATCCTGGGCTGTAAACAGCACATTGACGGCCTCGGTCTCGACCTTGATAACGCCTTCGTCTTCCTCGATAACCGGCGTCGGCGTCGGCGTGGCCGATTTGGCCGACGGGTTAGTGACGGTTTGTCCCTTGGCTGGTTCGGAGACAAAGAAAGCCGTGCCTGCCGTTAACAGTCCAACCGCCAATATGTATGTAAATTTATATCTAAACATTATTTTTCGCCCAAACCAGTTTTAGGGATCGTCACTTCAAACTGTCTTTCACCGCGCGATAGCTCGTCTTGGTCCTGATCTTATACTTGTCGGTTTTTTCCTTGTTCGTAAAGCGGACCTCAATTTTGCGGACACGTCCGTCATAATTTTGATTGGCAGGCCGGTAAGTAATGATGTACTGCGATTTCAGCTCATCCGAGATCTTCTTGAATGCTTTTTCCAGGGCAAGCATGTCGCCGGTGAAAAAGGCCTCGCCGCCGGTCTGTTCGCATAGCTGGGTTAGATATTTATCGCCTTTGTCTTTGACGGTTCCGGCTTCAACGCCGGGAACGCTGCCCAGGAAACCGGCCTTTGTAGAAATGCCGAAGATCGTGGTTTCGGTACGCTGGGCAATATCGACTGCATCATTCAGGTCGGCCCGGCTAAATGTATCGTCGCCGTCGGTTATCAATACCAATACGCGGCGTCCGGGAACATTCCGAAGTTTTTCATCCGCAAACTGCCAAACGGCATCGTAAAGTGCCGTTTGAGACCCGGTCTTTTTTACCTTATCAACGGCCGACTGGAGTAGATCGAGCTTGTCGGTAAAATCCTGCCGCAAGGCGATCTCGTTATCGAAGGTCATGAACGCGGCCTTATCCTTTCTGAGAGTGACCACAGTGTAAAGGAAATTGGCCGCGGCTTCTTTTGAAAACCCGAGCTTGCCCGCGGTCGAAGGCGATGTATCCATCAAGACGCCGACAAACACCGGGGGATTCGTTTTTTCGTCGGTGAACGAGGTGACCTCCTGCGGTACGCCATCCTCAAAAACCTGAAAATCACTTTGCTTTAGGCCGCCAACGAGATCTTTCTTCAAAAGCACCGTGACCGGAAGCCGGACCTCAAAGGTCTTGATCTGGCCGGGTACGTCGTTATCGGGCGGAGGTGTCGCCGCCGGGTTCTGGCCAAACGCCTGACCGGCCCAAAGTAGTGCGAACATCGATCCAAGAAAAGCTGTTCTTGTTATTCGTTTCATAACGGTTGGTCAAATACGAAAGCCAGGCTGCCGGACAATGTTTTCGATGCCATGCCTTTCCGCTTTGTTGCCCCTCAAAGGCAATTCGGAAGTATATCAATTTGCCGCGAATTCCCTAAATATAGGCCAAATTGGAAATGCCGGCGGAAATCGGCAATACTGAATTTTCCGGGCGATCCGATCCGTTAATAAAATGGACGAGCACATTTTCAGGGAATATGATATTCGCGGTATGGTTGGCGCGCAGTTGACCGACGAAACTGTGGCGATTTTGGGCCGTGCGATCGGCACATTCTTTAGCCGGAATGGAGCGAAACGCATCGCCGTCGGATACGACGCAAGAGAAAGCTCACCGGTTTTTTGCCGTCGTCTAACAGATGGTCTCAATAAAACCGGCTGTAACGCCGTGTTGATCGGGATGGTTCCAACACCGGTTCTTTACCACACGGTTTTCACAAAACCTGTGGACGGCGGCGTGATGATAACCGGGTCGCACAACCCGCCAGATCATAATGGCTTTAAGATCTGCCTTGGAAGATCTACGCTGTTCGGGTCGCAGATCCAGGAAATAAAAGAGATCGCGATTACCGGAAAATTTTCCGGAGGAAGTGGAACAATTGAAACGATCGAAGTGCTGGACAATTACATCGCCGATATCGTTTCGAGGACAGATCTTGGCCAACGCAAATTGAAAGCGGTCATCGATGGCGGCAACGGAATGGGCGGCGTCACG
Source organism: Pyrinomonadaceae bacterium (assembly GCA_041745075.1). GTDB lineage: Bacteria > Acidobacteriota > Blastocatellia > Pyrinomonadales > Pyrinomonadaceae > OLB17. Next base: position 24,253 of record JBGTJP010000116.1, read on the forward strand.
GCCGTCCCAGTTTATGAAAAACTCGGCATTGAAATGGTAAAGCTTTTCACCGAACCGGATTCAAACTTTCCGAATCATCATCCTGACCCCACCGTGACCGAAAATTTACAGGACATGATCAAAGCTGTGTGCGAACACAAGGCAGATCTTGGCATCGCGTTTGACGGCGACGGCGACCGCATTGGCATTGTCGATGAGACCGGCCGCATCATTTGGGGTGATGAGTTGATGATCCTGCTTTCAAGAACTATTTTGAAAGTTCTGCCCGGCTCGACGATCATAGCCGAAGTGAAATGCTCGCAAAATCTGTTCGACGACATCGAAAAGCACGGCGGCGTTCCAATAATGTGGAAGGCCGGCCATTCGCTGATCAAATCGAAAATGAAAGAGACAGACGCCTCTCTTGCCGGCGAAATGAGCGGCCATATCTTCTTTGCCGACCGCTTTTACGGGTTTGACGATGCGACTTATGCGGGCGCGCGGGTTTTGGAAATATTGTCGAAAACAGACAAGAAGCTGTCGGAACTGCTTGCCGATCTGCCTGAAACTTTCTCTACACCAGAGATCCGCGTCGATTGCCCGGATGACATAAAGTTCGAGGTCGTCGCCAAAATAGCCGATGAATTCAAGAAAAAACACGAAGTCATCACCATCGACGGAGCCCGGATCATTTTCGAACACGGGTGGGGCCTTGTCCGGGCCTCGAATACGCAGGCGATCCTTGTCCTCCGTTTCGAGGCCGATTCTCAGGAAAATCTTTCCTTCATCCAGACAACGGTTGAGACGAAGGTAGCCGAGGTGGTTAGATCGTTCGCGTAAGTGACCGATCTACGGGAAAATGCCAAGCTCCATATAGCTGACGGCGACCTTGTCGATAGCATTTATAAACGCGGCGGTTCGAAGGTTGTCAACGCCGTCGCGTATTGAGATCTCGCGTATCTGGTGATAGGCGTTTATCATCGTCTCCTCCAGGCCCGAGTAAACCAGGTCGGATTCATCGGCACCGCGCGAGGCCATGCTGCGGTCCTCGGCGCTCAAGGTGTGGCCGGTCTCTTTTTCGACAAGCGTCAGAATGCGGTCGAACGCGGCCTGTTCAAAGCGTTTTTCGATGCGGCCAAAACGCACCCGCGAAAGATTTTTCAGCCATTCGAAATACGAAACGGTCACGCCGCCGGCATTGATGTAAATGTCGGGCACGATCATGATGCCCTTTTGCTGCAGGATCGCTTCGGCCGCAGCCGTGACGGGGCCATTGGCGGCCTCAACCACCATTTTCGCCTTTATTCGAGAGGCGTTTTCATCTGTGATCTGATTTTCGAGTGCGGCCGGAATTAGAATATCGCATTCGATCTCGAGACCCGCTTCCCGTGTTGGCAGATTTGCAGCTCCTGGAAAATCGAGTATCGATCCCGCTTCCAGCCGATGTTCGATCAACGCCGTCAGATCGATGCCGTCCGGGTTGTGGATCGCCCCCTCGAATTCGGCGACACCTACAAGCCTGGCTCCGCCCTGAGTAAAGAATTTCGCCGCGTGAAACCCGACATTGCCAAGACCCTGAACGACAAACGACTTTCCGTCGATGCCGCGGGTCAGTCCCAGCGATCTCATGTCTTCAGCGTTATCGCATATCTCCCGCGTGCCGTAATAGACGCCAAGTCCCGTTGCCTCGGTCCGGCCGCGGATGCCGCCCTGGCCGACCGATTTGCCCGTTACGCAGCCGAGCGCGTCGATCTGTTCCGGGTGAAATGCCTGGTACGTGTCCGCTATCCAAGCCATTTCACGGGCGCCCGTGCCGAAATCGGGCGCCGGAACATCAAGAGCCGGGCCGATGAAATTTTTCTTAATCAGCTCGGCGGTGTAACGGCGGGTTATCCGCTGAAGCTGTTCGGGATCGTGGTCCTTCGCATTTATCTTCACTGCTCCCTTCGCTCCGCCAAACGGCACGTCAACCACCGCGCACTTATACGTCATAAGGGTTGCAAGCGCCACCACCTCTTGCTCGTTCGCGTGCTCCGAAAACCGGATCCCGCCTTTAACAGGCAATTTATGGTGGCTGTGCTGCGCCCGCCACGCCTGGATCACCTCATAACCATCCGCTGTCCGGATCGGAAATTTGAATGAATAAATGCTATTACACGTTTTGATCTGATTCAAAAGTCCTTGCGGATGGGCCGTCAACGCGGCGGCTTTATTAAAATAGTGGTCAACGCTGGCCAGAAAGCGGTTTCCGTCATCGGTTTGGTTCACGATAATCTTCTCCTTTTAGGTAGCCGAACTCTGAAGTAGGCGACCTAAGCATAATCTGAAATGCGGGAATTACCGAATTTGAAGGATTGAATGGTACGGCTATTGTTGCAGAAGCCTGACCGTTAGGGAGGGCTTAACATCACGGTCGAGCATTACGCCCTTGTTCACCGCGGGCTTCTGCAACTATGTTACACATTTGCGGTTGAACGTGTTTGGACATATTCTTTCGGATTGATGCTCAGATCGATCACGCCCACAAAATGGGACATATACAGAATATGACAAAACAATCCCGTTCCATACCAAAAGTTCTTTTTATTTTCGCAATACTATTTGCGGGCCTGACCGCCGGGAATGCCTACGGTTCGGTTCGTTTTAAGATATCGCTTGACGCCGCGGCCGCACCGGGGGGCCAGCCCTTATCGGGTCGCCTGCTTATTTTTATGCGGAAGGATGACGGGAAAACTAGCGAAGGCTTTGGCTCCGATTTCAGCGATCCGAACGCGGTTTGGATATCGGGCACCGAGGTCGCAAACTTGATGCCCGACAAACCGATCGAGATCGATGCCGACACAAATTCGTTTCCGTCCGCGTTTTCGGCGGCACCGGCTGGAGATTATCAGATATTTGCTTTGCTCGACCGCGACCATTCCTACACTTATAACGGCAGCGGGCCCGGCGACGTGATCAGCGTTGTTCTGAAAACAAAAATGCCCGGGGCGGAAATTTCAATGGCTCTTTCAAAGGTCGTGCCCGCGCCAAAACTTGAGATCCCGGCGAATGCACGGCTGATAGATTTTGAAAGTCCGATGCTCACAGCATTTTGGGGCAGGCCGATAAAAATGGAGGCAAGCGTCCTTTTGCCGCCGGGTTACGACACGTCGCAGAGCGAGAGATATCCGACCGTTTACAACGTGACCGGTTACGGCGGCACGCGGTTTAGTTCGCTGCGAGGCGCGGTCCAAATGACAAAGGACATGGCCGAAGGCACGCGGCCGAAGATGATCTATGTTTATCTTGAATCTCAGGTGCCGCTTGGCCATCATGTCTGGGCTGATTCGGCAAACAACGGGCCGTGGGGCACGGCGCTCGAAAAGGAATTTATCCCGTATCTGGAAAAACAGTTCCGCATGGATGCGCAGCCGTCCGGCAGATTTTTGACCGGGCATTCATCCGGCGGCTGGTCAACGCTTTGGGTTATGGTCAACCATCCTGATTTCTTTGGCGGAACTTGGTCAACCTCGCCCGACCCGGTGGATTTTCGCAGCTTCACCGGCCCTGACCTGACCAAATATCCGCCGCAGAATGCTTATTTGAATGACGCGGGCAAAGATTACAATCTGGTGCGGATGGGCGGCAAAGAGCTTATGAGCGTAAAGCAATATGCTCAGCAGGAAACCGTGCAGGGCTATTACGGCGGCCAGTTTGCTTCTTTTAACGCTGTCTTTTCGCCAAAAGGCTATGACGGCCAGCCGATGAGCCTTTTCGATGTTGAAACCGGCCGCATCGACCCCGCGGTGCAAAAGGCCTGGGAGAAATACGACATCTCACGCCTCCTTCGCAATAATTGGAAAACGCTGGGCCCGAAATTGAAGGGCAAGATCCACATTTGGGTTGGCACCGCCGACACCTTCCACCTCGACGAAGCCGTAAGATTACTGGACGCCGAACTCAAAAAACTCGGCAGCGACGCGAAGATCGAATACAAGGATGGCCGCACCCACTTCGACATGTACCGCGACGGTCTAGGCATCCAG
>JBGTJP010000117.1:0-9878 GCA_041745075.1 Pyrinomonadaceae bacterium
TCGCCCTTTAGCCTCAGTAAGCGCTCAACCAGCAAGTCCAAAGGAATATCTATCTCTCGCATTAGAAAAAATCTTAGCACGGATATTTATTTCACTTGGCGGCGGAATTCGCGTAAGATGTTCGGAATCAATTCGATATAACGCATCTTCCGGCGATGATCTATGGACCCAAATTTTGAATCCCGACAAAACCTTATCCGCGGGCTTGGTTTGATCGCGGCTATCTCGATCATCATCGGAAATGTGATCGGGACCGGCGTATTTCTAAAGGCTCGGGTAATGACGTGTAATGTCGGCAGCCCCGGGTGGGTCATCGCCGCATGGGTCGCGGCCGGATTGCTGTCGCTTGCGGGAGCATTGACGTACGCCGAGTTGACCGCGATGAAGCCCGTCGCCGGCGGCGAATATGTGTTCCTGCGTGACACGTACGGACGGCTGTCAAGTTTTCTTTACGGCTGGATGAATATACTGATCGCCCGTCCTGGTTCACAGGCCGCGGCAAGCATGGCCTTTGCCATCGGTCTTAACGACTTCCTGGATCAGAAGCTTGCCCAGACGCTGTTCGGCTTCCACATCGGCAGTATGCCGTTCGAGATAACGACGCTTCAGCTTGTAGCCTTGATGGCGATCGTTATCTTTACAACCCTGAACTGCGCCTCTATCAAATTGGGCGGACAGATCGCGACGGTTTTGACCGGGGTGAAGATCGCGTTGATCGCGTTTGTTGGCGTCGGTGCGTTTGTTTGGGTGACCGGCGACTTTGCCAACTTTTCGCTGATGAATACGGGCGGGACATGCGAAGGCGTCGCCGACTCGGTCCGCGTCGGATCGGCAAACTATACGTTTTTGGCCGGTTTCGGAGCGGCGATGCTCGGGGCATTGTGGGGTTACGACGGCTGGAACAATTTGACGTTCGTCGCCGGCGAGGTCAAAGACCCGAACCGGAATATTCCCCTTGCGATCGTCGGCAGCACGATCCTGATAATCGTCCTCTACGTATTTGTTCACATCGGATATTTTTATGTGCTCGACCCGACCACGATCGCGTCGGTTTCCAAGAGTTCGTCGGTTGCAAAGGTCGTTGTAAGCATGTTCTTTGGCGGCGATGTGGCGAGTCTTGCCGTTGGGGCCGCGGTCGCGTTCTTCACCGTAGGGCTGATGCTGTCGTCGCTTGGAACGCTGCACACCTCGCTTCTTGCGGGATCGAGGGTTCCGTATGCAATGGCGAAGGACGGGATGATGTTCAGTACGTTCGGAAAACTTTCCGTTAACCACGTTCCCGTTAGCTCGGTCCTTTTGATGGGTTTTATCGCTTCGATACTGGCTTTGACCGGATCGTTCGACACGCTTACGGATTACGTGGTGTTCGGCTTATGGATCTTTTACGCACTCGTGACTTCGTCCATCTTTATTTACCGGCGAAAGTTTCCCGAACTTGCACGGCCTTATAAAGCATTTGGCTACCCGGTCGTGCCGGCCTTGTTTTTGCTGGTCGCGGGCTGGCTATTGATAAACACGATTATAACCTCGCCAATGCAGTCATTTATTGGTATCGGGCTGATAATTCTGGGATTGCCAGTCTATTATTACTTAACATATAAAGCCGGCAATGACGGAAACGGCGGACAGGAAAACGATGTCGATAACGGATAGAAGAAGCGGGCAGGACCGAAGGGCGGTAAGCCGCCGTGAGGTTACTCTCGATGTTGAATGGGAAGATCTGAATGAACGGCGGCCCGGTACGCTTAGCGATCTGAGCCCCGCCGGCTGTTTTGTATTGAGCTCGGGTGATGTAAGCGAGGGCGACATCATCAAGCTTTTCCTGCCTCTTGGTGACGGAATGAAGGTGCAATTGACGGGCGTTGTTCGCAATCACGTGCTTGAGATCGGTTTTGCATTGAATTTTATCGAACCGACCGAAGCCCAGATCAGCGTCATTACCGGTCTGATGGAACAACACGGAACCAATCCTTAGGCTTCTTTTAGTGACTGGATCGCGTCAGCCGCGACTTTTCGGTCGTCAAAATCGAACTTTTCATCGCCGATTATCTGATAATTTTCGTGGCCTTTGCCCGCGATCAGGACCAAATCGCCCGCGTTGGCCGAGATAATGGCTTTATGGATCGCGTCCCGCCGGTCGGGAACTATCAGATACTCGGTACCGCTTCCTTTTATTCCAGCCTCTATCTCGTCGATTATTTTTATCGGGTCTTCGGTTCGCGGATTGTCGGATGTGATGATCACGAGGTCGCTGTGCTCGCCGGCAACCCGCCCCATCGGAGCGCGTTTGGTGCGGTCGCGGTCGCCGCCGCATCCAAAAACCGTGATAATCCGGCCTTCGGTTAGCGGCCTCGCGGTCGTTAACGTGTTCAACAGGGCATCATCCGAGTGAGCATAATCGACGACGACCGCGAAATCTCTATCGTGAGGGACGCGTTCAAACCGTCCCGGAGCTCCGACACACGCGGCCAAACCTTCCGCGACCGTTTCAAGGCTGTATCCGAGTTCAATCGCAGTTCCGGCCGCGGCAAGCATATTGTAAACATGCGGTCTTCCGACCAATGGCGAAGTTATTCGGGTCGAACCATTCGGGGAGGAGAGTTCGAACGACGTGCCCCTGAGCAGGGAAACCTGCACATCACTCGCCAAAAGATCGGAACCGCTTGAGCTGTTCTGAGAACAGAGTACGACCCGCTGCCCTTTGGCCTCGAGGTCTTCAGCAAGCTTCCTGCCCCATTCGTCATCGATATTTATTACCGATGAGGCAGGAGCCTCGCCCAGGCGTCCATCGAAGAGCTTTTTCTTTGCGTCGAAGTAATTCTCCATCGTATGGTGATAATCGAGATGGTCGCGGGTGAGGTTTGAGAAAACCGCCACCCTGAACCGCAAAGAGTCGCACCGGTGAAGGTCGATGGCCTGCGACGAGGCTTCCATTACGGCCACGGAACATCCATCATCGACGGCCTGCCTCAAAAAGCGATTTGTATCCGAGGCTTCGGGTGTTGTCCGCACGGCCGGTTCGCTTTTATTGCCAATTCGATATTCGACCGTTGTCAGCATCGCCGCCGTCTGCCCCGCGGCCTCGGCAAGGGCACGGCATAAATAGGTTGTGGTAGTTTTGCCGTTCGTGCCGGTGATGCCCACGAGATCAAGTTCCCGCGATGGGTTTCCGTTTATGACCGATGCCGCTTTGGCCAGAGCGACTCTGGCGTCTTTTACCTTAAGCCATGCGCCGGCGAAATTTTCCGGAGGGTCTAACTCGGAAATTATCCCGACCGCACCACGGCGGATCACGTCCTCGATAAATCGGTGACCGTCAACGGTGGCGCCCTTGATGGCCGCAAAAAGGGTACCCTCGCGAGCTTGACGCGAATCGTGAGTGACATCCACAGCAGACGCCCGCAACATATTGTCCGTGGTGCTGCCGGGAAGTGCTGCTTCTATTTCCGCTGCGACCTGGCCGACCGACGGCTGGTTTACTTTTTTCATGGTCTTAATCGATTCGAGGGAGACCGAGTTCCGCCGCCAAATTCAACCGCGCCAAAACTCGTGAGCGTAGTTCCGGCGGGTGTGGCACACTCATGTTTCCGCCTGATTATACGACAGCCGGAAAATTTGCACGAACAAAGCCGCCGGAATTCCGTATAGACTATTATCACGGAGGTTTCCACGATGAACTTTATCAAGATACTGATCGCGGTGCTGGGCCTTATCTTTGGCGTAATGCTCTTTTTCTGGCTCTTTGGACTGGTTACTTCGCTGCTTTGGTACGGCCTTGTATTCGGTGTGATCGCGGCGGTCGGATACAGCGGCTATAAACTATTCAAAAAGGCCGAGGACAAATATGTCGGCCCCGGACGAGCGAACGATTACCTCGATGCCCGCGATTTCGACACGTCCTGGGACGAGTACAAGCAGAAATATCTGTCGAAATGACTGGAGCGGCAAGCGTTGCTGCTTGCCCTAGTTCCGCGAACTTGATTTTCGTGCCTCGACAAACTAAAGTTTGAACTCGTAGAAGACCGCCGAGGTGGCGAAATTGGCAGACGCACTAGACTTAGGATCTAGCGTCGAAAGACGTGCGAGTTCGAGTCTCGCCCTCGGCACCACAACGTCATCCGGTAAACCAAAGCGGTTTGCCGGATTCTTTTTTGAAGGCAGCCGACTGAACAGGTTTCCCGCGTTCGGTGCTAATTCGACATTGCCGGACTCATTCGATATTCTCTTTTTTAGGAAAAGGTTTAGTTGATCTATCAATGAAAAGCGAACTAATAGAGGTTTCACCTACCCAAAAAGAGATCAAGATACAGGTCGATGCCGACGCCGTTAAGGAAGTTTACGCGAAGGTTAGCCAAAAATACGCCAAGGGAGCCAGCGTCCCCGGTTTTCGCAAAGGTTATGCGCCCCTCGACGTCATTCGCATGCGGTATAAAGACGAGATCAAGAGCGACGTCCTGCAGCAGGTTTTGCCGCCCAAGGTGGCGGAGGCGATCCAGGAGCATGATCTTCAGCCGCTAACCGAACCCCACCTGCATATAGAGAATGTCGAGGAAATTAAGGTAAACGGCTCGCAGCCGATAGGATTGCAAGTTCATATTGAGGTAATGCCCGAGATACCCGCCCCTAAGTACGAAGGGCTCGAGGTGGTTAAAACGACTCGTCCTGTTGACGAAGCTGAGATCGACGGCCTTATTGTGAACCGGCTTAAAGAACACGCCGCGTTGATCCCGGTCGAGGACCGAGCGTCTGAAATGGGGGATACGGTCATTGCCGATCTTGAGGGAAGATTTGAGGACGATCCCGACGGCGAGCCGATCACCGCCGAAGACCTCGAGGTTGTGCTCGGTGCCGCCGACATCGAGCCGGCGTTTACCGAGAATCTGACCGGAGTGAAGCCGGATGATGAAAAGGATTTTTCGGTCCCATATCCGGCTGATTTTTCGGCGACGGCTTTAGCCGGCCGTACCGTGCACTATAGATCCAAGATCAAATCTGTCGGAACGACGGAACTGCCCGAAGCAAACGACGAATGGGCCTTAAGTCTCGACGAAGGCTATGATTCGCTGGCAGATCTGCGAACGAAGCTTCGGGCCGATCTTGAAATATACGCGGTGGCCGATGCGGACGCGCGGGTGCGCAACGACGTGATCGCAAAACTGATCGAATCCAGCCCTTTTGAGGTTCCCGCCTCTCTTATCGAAAACCAGGCGAGAAATCTTTTGAATAATTTCGCTCAGGACCTTCAGCAGCGGGGCGTCGATCTGAACCGGGTCCAGAGCGACTTTGTTCAGATGGCCTTTGAGCAAATGAGATCACAGGCGGAACGCGATGTTCGCGGAGCCATGCTGCTGGAAAAGATAGCCGAAGCGGAGAAGGTCGAGGTTTCAGACGCCGAAGTCGATGAGGAGATCGGCAAGCTGGCCGCGCACTATCGTTCCACGCCGGAAGAGGTCCGGGACTCGTTGGAGAAACAAGGCGGCGACGGCACCATCCGAAACAACCTTCGGACTCGAAAGTCTATCGAAGCGTTGGTAGCAAAGGCGAAAGTCACCGAAGGAGAGTGGAAAGACCCCTCGGCCGAGGACCAGCCTGCCGCCGAAGCACCGACAAAGGCCGCGAAAGCAAAAGCAAAATCCTCCGGCGCTAAAGAACCGAAGAAAAAGGCGGCCAAGCCCAAGGCTTAAGCGATTTTTGCCGCAAAACCTTTGTTTGTTCAGTTGTTGTTTTACAATTTTCGTTGGGTTCAGTTCCGCTTGCATTTTTGCCAAAAAGCTGTACAATCGGAAGCCTATTCGGCAATAGCCTTCAAATCAACAAGTTATAGCCGCCCAACTAACCCATTACATAAACTATTGATCTTCAAGAGAGAACGGATATGGCATTAGTACCAATGGTTGTCGAACAAACGTCGCGTGGTGAGCGTGCGTTCGACATATATTCACGGCTTCTCAAGGACAGCATCATTTTTATCGGTACGCCGATCGATGATCAGATCGCGAATCTTCTGGTCGCTCAGCTTCTTTTTCTCGAAGCAGAAGACCCGGAACGGGACATCAATCTGTACATAAACACTCCCGGCGGATCAATTACTGCGGGAATGGCCATCTATGACACGATGCAGTTCATCAAAAACGATGTGACGACGATCTGTGTTGGTCAGTGTGCATCGATGGGAGCTTTGCTATTATGTGCGGGAACGAAAGGAAAGCGATTCGCATTGCCGCACGCCCGCGTCCTGATCCACCAACCGTCGGGCGGTGCCTCGGGCCAGGCGACCGATGTTCGAATTATGGCCGAGGAGATCCTGCGAATGCGCGAGATGACCTCGCGAATAATTGCGAATCACAGTGGCCAGAGTTTTGAACAGGTAGAAAAGGACGTGGAACGCGACCGCATCCTATCACCCGTGCAGGCAAAGGAGTACGGGCTGATCGACGAAGTTATCGAGCACCGGGACAAGTAGTCCGATTTGTCGAACAAACTTCGGTTTGTTGCGTTGGGATCGACAAACTAAAGTTTGTTGGACGGTTTGTCGGACGAGTTTTGGCGAATTATGGCAAATTTCAGGCGACCTGAGGAACTTCTTTGCTGTTCGTTTTGCGGCAAGTCGCAGAACGATGTCCGTAAGCTGATCGCCGGACCGGGCGTCTATGTCTGCAACGAATGCATCGACATCTGTAATGAGATCATAAACGATGACGAGCAGACCGAGTCCTCATCCGCACGAACTTCCATTCCGAAACCACAGGAGATCAAGAGCTTTCTGGACGAGTATGTGATCGGTCAGGATGAGCCTAAAAAGCGTCTTTCCGTCGCGGTTTATCAGCATTACAAACGTCTTGAGATGGCAAAGCGCCGTTCGGACGTAGAAGTTCAAAAATCCAATATCCTGCTCATTGGCCCGACCGGAACCGGCAAAACCTTGCTTGCGCAAACGCTCGCACGGGTATTGAGCGTCCCGTTCTGTATCGTGGACGCGACCAGCCTGACCGAGGCCGGCTATGTCGGCGAGGATGTTGAGAATATACTTCTTCGCCTTCTTCAATCCGCGGACAATGATGTCGAGCGGGCGCAGCAGGGAATTATCTACATAGACGAGATAGACAAGATCTGCCGCAAGGATGACAATCCGTCGATCACTCGCGACGTGTCGGGTGAAGGCGTTCAGCAGGCTCTGCTTAAAATACTGGAAGGAACGGTTGCGAATATCCCGACCGGAGGCGGCCGCAAGCACCCGCAGCAGGATTTCATCCAGCTCGATACGACCAACATCCTCTTTATCTGCGGCGGTGCGTTCATCGGCCTCGAAAGGGTTGTCGAGAAGCGTTTTCGCAATAAATCGCTCGGCTTTCAAGCGGACATCAAATCAAGTTCGCAGCGGCAGAAACAGGCGTTGGCAAAACTCGAGCCCGAAGATCTGATGCACTACGGCTTGATCCCGGAATTCGTGGGCCGCCTTCCGGTTCTCGGGACACTAAGCGAACTTGACGAAGCGGCGCTGGTCAAGATATTGACAGAACCAAAAAACGCCCTCGTCCGGCAATATCAAAGGAAATTCGAATTCGACAATATCGGGCTCAAATTTACCGAGGACGCCCTTTCCGCCGTCGCCCAACAGGCACATCGCCGCAAGGTCGGTGCCCGGGGCTTGATGATGATACTGGAAGAAATACTCCTCGAGTCGATGTACTTCCTGCCATCTGAAAAGAAGGTCAAAGAGATCGTGATCACCCGCGAAATGGTCGAACGCCGGGCACCGGTCTTTGACATTATTGGCCCCCGCATGGAAGAGGCCGCTTAGGTTTCACGTCATAATATTCAATCAAGTGATGTTTTCGGTTGAGCAAGATGCTTGTGGTTTGGCGAGCAAGCCCAAGAGGGTCTTTTACGTTAAATTCTAAAACTTTGCGGGGAATGGGTGTTTAGCTAGAGTGAGGCGGTTTGACACCGAGTTTTCATTGCAATTGGGCGTTAATTTTGCGTAAATAGAATTAACCCTGAATATTTGCAGCCGTTGACCCTTGAATATTCGATCCCTTAGCAAAAGACAATTAAGGTCACGATCCCCTAGCTATATGCAAGAATTTACCGACCAGATGCCCGCGGACATTAAGCGCTTTCCGATGGTTCCGATACGGGACGTTGTTATCTTTCCTTATACGAAAGTTGCCTTCAAGATCGGGCGGCCAAGCTCGGTCCGGGCGCTTGAGGAAGCGATGTCGGGCGAGCGCGATATATTTCTCGCAACCCAGCACGATGCGACCGTTGACGAACCTCAGGCGGATCAGATCTATCAGGTCGGCACGCTCGGCCGCATCCTGCAGGCCCAGCGGCAGGAGAACGGCCAGATAAAGGTTGTTGTCGAGGGCCGCGAAAGGGGCGAGTCCGTCAGGGTCGAGCAGGATGAGGACGGCATGTTCTATGCCCACGTCCGAAAAGTACAGTCGGTGGACGATTCGGGGTTCAGGACAGACGGACTTTTGCAGAAGATACACACGCTGGTCGAGCAGTTTTTACGTGTCTCCCCCGATGCTTACACAGATGCGCTCCACGCCAGTTTAAGAGGCATTTCGGCGGCCCAGATCTCGGACGCTATGAGCTCGCACCTCCGTATTTCGGTCGAGGAAAAACAGGAATTGCTTGAGACTTTCTCTGTGCAGGAGCGGCTGCAAAAGCTGGCCGAAGTGCTTGAGGCCGAGATAGAAAAACGACAGCTCGACCGCACCATTCATTCGCGCACTAAAAAGCAGATGGACAAGCACCAGCGTGAGTACTACTTAAATGAACAGATAAAGGCCATCCATAAGGAGCTTGGCAGAAAGGACGACAAGGCCGAGCTTGAGGAGATAAAGAAAAAGATCGAAGAGGCCGGCATGACCGAAGAGGCGAAGGACAAGGCCATGCAGGAGTTTTCGCGTCTCGAAGCGATGCCGCCGATGTCGGCCGAAAGCACCGTTTCGCGGACCTACCTGGATTGGCTCATAAATGTGCCGTGGAAGGACAGATCGGACGAGATAGAAGACCTTACGGAAGCCGAGAAGACGCTCAATGCCGATCATTATGGGCTCGAAAAGATCAAGGAACGCATTTTGGAATTTCTCGCCGTTCGCCAATTGGTGAAGAATCCGAAAGGGACAATACTTTGTTTTGTCGGCGCTCCGGGTGTGGGCAAAACGTCGCTTGGAAAATCGATCGCCAGGGCGACCGGCAGAAAATTTGTGCGGTTGGCCCTTGGCGGTGTGCATGATGAGGCCGAGATACGCGGACACCGCCGAACATATATTGGTGCGTTGCCCGGACAGATCGTTCAGTTGATGAAACGAGCCGGAACGATAAATCCGGTGATTTTGCTGGACGAAGTAGATAAACTCGGCCGCGATTTTCGCGGCGATCCAAGCTCGGCTCTTCTTGAGGTGCTTGATCCCGAACAAAACAATACGTTTCGCGACCATTATTTGGATGTCGATTACGATCTCTCCAATGTTTTCTTTATTGCGACCGCGAATGTGCTGCACACGATCCCGCCGGCGTTACAGGACAGGCTTGAAATACTGAACCTTTCGGGCTACACCGAGCGCGAAAAAGCGGAGATCGCAACGCGGCATTTGATCGAAAAATCCGCTGAAAATAACGGCATCGACCCGGAAAAAGTGAAATTTACCGAAGACGGGATACTCGAGATCATCAGGCATTACACGCGCGAAGCCGGTGTCCGAAATCTCGAACGCGAGATCGGATCGTGTTTGCGAAAGATCGCCCGCAAGTATGTCGTATCCGAGACCAAGGACGATTTTCGGGTCGTTGTGGATGCGGAAAAGGTGAAAGAGCTGCTGGGCACGATCCGTTTCCGAAAGCAGGACATTGCCCGTAAGAGCGAA
>JBGTJP010000118.1:0-8744 GCA_041745075.1 Pyrinomonadaceae bacterium
TTCCAGCAATCGCCGACCAGCACGAGCGGCCTTCGCGGCAGAACGCCGGTTTGCAGTTTGTTCCAGACCAGCGAAATTTCGGTGACGGTGCCCATTCCTCCGCGAAAGGCCACGAAGCCGACCGAGCGGGTTATTAAATTCTGAAGGCGGTCGTAAAAATGATCGGTCGCGACCTTATCGGTCAGATAGCGGTTCGGTTCCGATTTGAACTGGTTCATCACGATGCCGAACACGCGTCCGCCTTTTTCACGTGCTCCGCGCGAAGCTGCTTCCATAATGCCGAGATAACCGCCGGTGCAAATTGTAAAACCGGCCTCGGCCAGGCGTCCGCCGAGGTCGCGCGCATCTTTATACTCATCCGAATCGGCCGAACATTTCGATCCGCCGAAAATTGTGACGATCTTTCCTGCTGTGTTTTCGATCACGGGTTTTTATGTCGAACAAACTTCAGTTTGTTCCTCTCCTAATTGTATCCGACGCTGAATAGATGCCAAACTCTCCCTTCGTTAACTTTGTGTCCGCTCTCTTTGTGTTCCTTTTTGACTAGCGTTCTTCTTTAATAGAGTGGCACGGATCATGCAGAAGCCTGCCGTTAGCCAGGTGCATTGCGCGATCTCAATAACGTCTGTCTTTTTTGGGTGAACGTCATTCGCAATTCTCGAGCATTTGCCAAGATTTAACTACTTGATTCAAAACATTTTCGTGCTCTCTTGCGGAAGTTTCACTGGTATCGAGAGACAACGTATATAAGATCTTTGGCTCGACGCCCGGGCATTGTCTCAAGCTGAAGGTCTTATCTTGAAGTCGCACACCGCTTCCGTCTTTCGGTTGGTACTTTGCGAAGAAGCGTATGGCAGGCTCGTTTCCTAATAGAATCTTATTCTTTTTTAGTAACTTGGTCTGGGAATCCACTTGCTTGAGGAACGTGAGTTCTTGAGCAAAAGCCCTATCAGCATCACGATAAAAAAGCGGATTGTACTCAGCGTAGATACTCAATGAATCTCCCTCTGAAAAGCGTATGACAAAGCCGTTTTGTGACGCGGGCAAGGGTGAATTCACTCCCACCAGGTTCTCCGGTATATCAAGTTCAAACCCGAATTCACGGTTTCTGTACTTTCCTTGATAGCGTGGTTCAACTTCGTCATAAGGCGTCGAAGTAGGAATCACTGTCACTTTGTCATCTGTCTGATTCAGCCGGATAGGCTTCGACAATTCGCAGGAACCGATAAGGACGGTGACAATAATGGTCAGTAAAATTTTCACAGCGACGTCATTTTTTTGAGTTGAGCAATCCGGTCAGATTATAATGCTAGCGATTCGCAATGACCAACGTTTGGGTGCCACTCAATTGCTTACAGGCGCTTCGGCGCGGGCTTCTGCATTTCTTATACTGCTCCGGCCTCTTCCGGGGTCAGGTTTCCTGCTTCGTGAATGGCTTTTTTGGTATCGGTGAAAAGCAGGATGACGCTGCCGACGACGAAGAAAAATATCAACCCGAGTATAGCGCTTCTGAATGAGCCGGTGGCGCCGACGATAATGGTAAACATCAATTGTCCCATCCACGACGTGCCTTTTTCGGAGATCTCGTACAGACCGAAGAACGACGATTCGCGTCCGGCGGGGATCATCTGCGAATAAAGCGACCGCGAAAGGGCCTGGGCGCTTCCGAGGACCATTCCGATGAAGGCGCCCATAATATACGCCTGCGTTTTTGAGGCGAAGAACGCGTACGCATAGATAACGATGGCGCACCAGATGACGAGCGACAGGATCACGGTCTGTTTGGCCCCGATAAACCTTGCGATGCGTTCGAATATAAGGGCTCCGGCGAACGCCGAGATCTGCGCGACGCCGAAGATCATTATCAGGAACGCATTATCCACCGCGAGGCCTTTAGAAGTAAAAAGCTCGTAGGAAATAAAGACCGACGATTGCAGGATGACCGTCTGGATGCCGTCGTTATAAAAAAGATACGCGATCAAAAAAAGTGCGGTGTAACGCAGCCGTTTCAGCTCTTTAAGCGTTTGCCACAGCTCGCCAAAACCTATCGTCACGATGTTCTTGTTCGACGGGATGCTTTTTACGGGATGGCGCGTCTTGACCAGATAAAATGTGACCGCGGCGAAGACCGCCCACCACAAAGCGGCGGCGAGAAAGCATATGCGCACGGCCAATCCGGTCGAAATGCCAAACCGCTCGGCGTTCGAGATAAAAAGCAGATTCAAAATAAGCATTATGAATCCGCTCAGATACCCGAGCCCGTAGCCATAACTTGAAACCTTGTCGCGTTGGTCCTCGGTCGTGATGTCGATCAAAAACGCGTTGTAAAAAACATTCGCAGCGGCAAAGAACATACTTGAAAGTATGAAAAGAACGCTGCACGCGATGTAAGATTCGGTCACAAAGAACAGCAATCCGCCCGCGATCACGCCCGCGTAGCAAAACGCGGCCATCAGAGATTTTTTGAGGTGCGTATAATCGGCGATCGCGCCCAGGATCGGCAAAAAAATGACCATCGAGACGACCGAAAGGGCCGTGCAGAACGCCGGCAGGCCTTTTGGAGTGACGTTGAAGAGGCCGAGATCGAGAATTACGCCATCCGCACCGACCGCGGCCTCGGCCAAACCCAGAAGATACGGCCCGATAAGCACACCGATCGTCGTCGTAAAAAAGGCCGAGTTCGCCCAATCGTAGAGCATCCAGCCGAATATCTCTTTGCGGTCGTTCTTTCCCGCGGCGGGTGATTTCATAAATTTGCGGCGAAGATCGTTAAATTACGTGCACCGGCCCGGAAAATGACGACGTCGGGAACAAAAAAAGCGGACGGCTTCAAATAATATAAGGCCAGTTTGAGCGAAATGTAAGCAGGCAAGGGCTTTATTAAGACGTTTTTGGAAAAATGTTGGCGAAAAGTAAATCGAAGAAGCCCACAAATAAAACGAAGAAGGCCTTACACAAATCGATGTTGGTCGTAAACAAAACGATGGCCTTACACAAAACGATGTTGACCTTACACAAATCGGTGTTGGTCAACATTTGTTGAAAAATGTCTGAGATCGATACAAATTCGTTCAATTTGAACGCAGATCTAGCGGATCAGGCGAATAAACGCGGATCGTTAAGAGCAGATCTGCGTGAATCCGCTGAATCCGCCTCATCCGCGTTCAAAAAACCGCCGAGATTCCCTATTTTCGGACCGGCCGGGTCGTCCCATCCTTCGGCGCGATGAAATTTGGCAAAACGCGGGTGTTACCGTAAAGTAATTCTTGTTTTTCTAACCTTTCGATTATGAAAACGATGATCCTCGCCGCGGGTTTTGGCACGCGGTTATTTCCTCTCACTATCGACAGAACAAAGCCGGCGATCCCATTTTTGGGCAAGCCGCTGGTAGGCTATGTCGCCGAATATCTGGCAAATTTCGGGCTGACGGAATTTGTCGTCAACCTGCATCATCAACCGGACTCGGTAATTGAAGCGTTGGGCGACGGAAGCGCGTTCGGCGTGCACATTGATTATACGCGCGAGGT
Organism: Pyrinomonadaceae bacterium; assembly: GCA_041745075.1. Classification (GTDB taxonomy): domain Bacteria; phylum Acidobacteriota; class Blastocatellia; order Pyrinomonadales; family Pyrinomonadaceae; genus OLB17. Next base: position 3,528 of record JBGTJP010000118.1, read on the forward strand.
GCCGAAGATACTCGGGACCGCCGGCGGCATCGACCACGCCCGTGAATTTTTGGAAAACGGCACGTTTCTGGTCGTAAACGGCAAAATTATTACCGATATCGACATCGCTGCCGCGATCGAGGCACATAAAAAGTCGGGCGCCGTCGCCACGATGGTGCTGAAGCCAAACACGAAACGCGAAAAGTTCACAATGGTCGATACCGAGGGCGGATTTGTTACCGGCTTCGGCGATTTTGCCCGTCCGTTCTCGGAAGGTGAAATTCGCGACACCGAACACGATATTTTCACGCCGCTGATGTTCACCGGCATCCATATCATGGAACCGGCCGTCTTCGATTACATCCCGCGAGGCGTTTATTCCGATATCGTGCCGACATTTTATAATCCGGCGTTGAAAAAAGGCGAAAAGATCGGCGCCCACGTGACGGACGCTAATTGGTTCGAACTTTCGACCATTCCGCGATATTTGGACATCTCGCTGGCAATGATGAAGGACAGTCACGTCTTTGCCGGAGCAAATTGTCACATTTCGCCCGGCGCATCGATCCGCGATTCGGTAATGTGGGACGATGTTTGCGTCGGCGACGATGTAAACCTCTATCGCACGATCATCGCCGACAGCGTAACAATCGAACCCGGCGAACATTTCGAAAACGCCGCCATCGTCCGGGCAGATATGGTCAGAAATTGTCCAGAGATCCCCGAGAAAGCGCTAAAAGGTTATATCCAGGGTGAGAATTACATAGTGCCGTTGAATTGACCGGCTCCCCTCCTTACCAAGGAGGGGTGGCAGCGGCGGCCGTTTAGCCGCTGACGGGTGGTTCTCTCGTGTGTCCGGAAGATCGACGTAAGATTTACATTGAGTATTCGGCAGGGTGAGCGAACCACCAGCTCTCCCTCCTTACGAAGGAGGGCAGCCGGAATATTTTTTATGTCCGACTATCAGACAAGACTCGAACGATTCCTGGCCGAGCGGGACGAGTCGCTTTCATTGCAGCAGCTTACGCCCGATGCCTCGACGCGTGAGTATTTTCGTATCGGCTGGAAAGAGGTGACTGCGATCGCATGCGTTTATCCGGAACCTTTTATCGAATCGGAGCAGAGCTATCTGGATGTCACGCGACTTTTTTTGTCCGCCGGGCTGCCGGTTGCGGAAGTTTTGGACTTTGACGAGAAACTGGGCGTGATCGTTTTGGAAGATCTCGGCGACCGCATTTTGCGCGATGTTATCGCCAATGTCAAAACCGCGAGCGACAGCGACCGGGTTCCTTCCGCCGAGCAGTTAATAAACGAATCGATCGCGTTGATCGCCAAAATTCAAAGCGCGACCGCGACCGCATTTGCAACGAACTCGATCGCGTCGAGATTAAAGTTCGACAAAGAAAAACTTCTCTGGGAACTGGACTTCTCTAAGACGCATTATTTTACAACGTTCAAAAAACAACCGCTGCCGCCCGAAACGGACGCCGCTCTGGGCAAAGAATTTGCCGAACTGGCCGCCGAACTCGACAGCAAGGCGACTGTTCTTTGCCACAGGGATTTTCACGCCGCAAACCTGATGCTTGATAAGTCCGACCGCCTTAGAATTATCGATCACCAGGACGCAAGAATAGGCTCGGTCGCGTACGATCTTGTCTCGCTGCTTTTAGACCGCGTCACCGAACCGCCAACCGCGGAATGGCTCGCCGAAAAACGCCGCCTCTTTTTAGCGGATCGTGAAGCCCTCGGCCTTGAAAAGATCGACGAACAACAATTCGCCGACGAGTTTCGCCTTCAAACCATCCAACGCTGCCTAAAAGCCGTCGGTACTTTTTCATTTCAGTCGGTAAATCGCGGAAAGACGTATTTCGTTCCTTTCATCAAGCCCATGTTTGAGATCGTCCTCCGCGGCATCGGAAATCTTGAGAAGTTTCCGAACCTCAAAATGGCGCTTGAGTATGAGGTTTCGCCTGACCATGCCCGATAGGGAATGTCACAAACCTATTGGCGGCGGGGTATTATTACTTACTAACCAAGAAATTTATGAAAAGCAATGTAGTGGCGGTACTGTCGTGTATTCTGATATTAGTTACCTCAGGAACCTGGTCAGTGACCCAGACGATCGATCAACGGGACGAACCGCCCGTTGATTGTGCGGCTTATCCAGCTCAAGCAACGTCTCTTTACGTACTGCCTTATCAGGCGGGTAAAACGATCGAGGTCATTTCGACTATTGAACACTATAATTCGGGCAATAAGGGCGTTGGATTGAACGCGATCGATTTTAAGATGCCGATCGGGACATTAGTCGTGGCCGCACGTGCGGGTATCGTCGTAGCGGTTCAGGAAGATTTCGCCGATGACAATGGGATCGACCTGCAGGAGAACTACGTCTTTATCAAGCACAGCGACGGCACGATTGGAAGATATTTCCATCTGACGCGGCACGGAGCACTTGTCGGAGTCGGCGATTCGGTGAGGCAGGGCCAGGAAATTGCAAAGAGCGGCAACTCAGGACAAAGTCCGGTGCCTCATCTTCATTTTGATGTCCAAATGTGCGGGCTGAACCTGCCGCCAAACTATAATCAACTCCCCTGCGGCCAAACATTGCCGGTGACGTTCCGAAACACAACCCGACACACCTGTGGGTTGAAAACCGGTCTGTCTTATGCTGCTCGGAAGAACTAGGCGGCCGAAAACAACCGTTTGCGTCGAAGATCACGCACGCAAATGATCGGCCCGCCAGTCCGTGACGGCGAGTTTGATCTCTTTGTTCGTCGTAAATTCACCGGCGATAACGCGCTGGATTAATCCAGGCAGTTCTTCGTCGGAAGCGAATCGAAGGGCGATCATTTTTCCCACCGGAAGATCGCCGGCCTGTGCGGCAAGCTCGGTCGGGAGCAGTTCCTTATATCTAAGCCGTTCCTCTAGGCGAATGACACGATTCTGTACGGTCAGTGCCTGGCTCCGTGCCGCCAAACTAATCAAAAATGCCGCAAGGGTCAGCAAGAGAAACTGGACGCGATACCATTCGAACTCCATTATCAGGCAGACGATCGCCCAGATCAGCAGGATCAGAAGTAAAGGGCTTGTGATGAAATGGACAAGCGCGTTCCAGCGGGTGTGGTTTTGATAGTTCTGCGTTTCGGCCATATTAAAGTTTTGTCTGCGCCATCGATTGCGGCGGTGTCGTGGTGAAATCTTCACCGGGATTGACGAAAAGGTTTTGTTCGAAGCGATATTGTTTGTCGTAAAGCTGTTTGTAGCGGCCGTCGTGAGCGATCAATTCTTCGTGCGTGCCGCGTTCGAGTATTTCACCTGCCTCGACAACGAGTATCTGATCGGCGCTTCTGATTGTTGAAAGGCGGTGCGCGATGACGAACGTCGTTCTTCCCTGTCGAAGATTGTTGAGGCCTTCCTGAATTAGCGCTTCGCTTTCGGAATCGAGCGAAGATGTCGCTTCGTCCAAGATCAAGATCCGCGGATCGGCAAGCAGAGCGCGTGCGATCGCGATCCGCTGCCGCTGGCCGCCGGAAAGTTTCACGCCGCGTTCGCCGACTATCGTGTCATATCCGTTCGGAAACTTTTCGATGAACTCGTCTGCGTGTGCGACCCTGCAGACTTCCTTGATCTTGTCGATGTCAGCCTCGGGATTTGAAAATCGTATATTGTCCATAACGGATCCGTCAAATAGAAAGTTGTCCTGCAGCACGACACCGAGATGCTTTCGATAATCGCGAAGGCGGACCGATTGCAGATCTTTGCCGTCGATCATTACGCGGCCGCTCTTTGGTTGAATGAAGTTCAGCACGAGGCTCAGGATCGTGGACTTTCCAGAACCGCTTGAACCCACAAGCGCCGTCGTTTGGCCCGCCTCCGAATGGAACCCGACACCTTTAAGCACAGGCACGCCTTCGTCATATTCAAACTCGACGTTTTCGAAATCGATAGTTCCCTTAACGTTCGGTAGTGGCAGCTTGCTTGCGTCTTCTTCGTCCTCGGTGGTCATATCCATGACCTCGCGGATACGGTCGAGACCTGCAAGCGCGTCGGTGATCTGCGTTCCGATCGATGTTAATTCGATCACGGGCATCGCGAGCAGGAACGTGAACGAAATGTACATCAGAAAATCGCCGAGCGTCATCGAGCCCGCCTGCACAGCGTTGCCGCCGATTATGATCATGACGACCGCTATCGCTCCGATTACGACCGATGAGAAAGAACTGATCGCCGAAACACCGGTGACGGACTTTGCAATATTACGAAACAGCCGATGAGCGCCGCGGGCAAACGAAAGTTCTTCGCGTTTTTCGGCAGTGTACGCTTTGACGATGCGAATTCCGCCGAGGGATTCGCCGAGCCGGCCTGTGACTTCGGCATTTATTTCATTTCTTTCGCGAAAGATGGGCCGCAGCTTCTTAAATGCATAGGCAAGCACGCCGCCGAACAGCAACAGAACGACGATCGTTGCCAAAGTCAGTGTCCAATTTAGATAAAACAGAACACCGAGCGCGATAGTCGCCGTTACGATACTGCCCAATATCTGCCCGAGACCCGTACCGACAAGGTTTCTGATCCCTTCGGCGTCGTTCATTATGCGCGATATGAGCTGTCCGCTTTGTGTCGAGTCAAAATATGAGATCGGCAGCCGTTCGATGCGTTGCTGAACGCGCATTCGCATGTTTGTGATCGCAAGTTGTGCCGCAACGCCCAGAATTTGCGATAAAGCAAACGCCGTCACCGCCTGAACAAGCGTTGAAACACCGATAGCAAGCGCGATCCACTTGATCAGCGTGTAGTTTCCTTTTGTGAAGACCTCGTCACCGATGTATTTGGTCGAAGCCGGCAAAACCATCCCCGCAAGACGCGAGATGAGCATCAATACGCTTCCCAACAACAGCCGCCAGCGCGCATTCCAGATGATCTTGCGCGCTTCGGCCCACGCGCTCGAATAGTTGATCTTCTTTTTCTTTTTTTCTTCGTCCGCCACTTAATTACAATTTGGTGTTCGCGGCGCATAATGTCAAGCCTTCGCGTTTTTAAACGGGCCGCAAATAGTTGTATGCTAAAGCTTTTGGATCATTCATGACGGACGAGGAACGGCAAAAACATTATACCTGGCTGCGGGATTGGTAGGATACGGATCCGATCCGCCTCGTCCGATCCGACGGTCGTAATTTTATTTATGCGTCAAACATACATCAACCAACTAAAAGATCACATCGGTGAAGAGGTCAC
>JBGTJP010000119.1:0-26597 GCA_041745075.1 Pyrinomonadaceae bacterium
TTGTTGATTAAATTGGCTCCGCAGGTAAGACTCGAACTTACAACCCTTCGGTTAACAGCCGAATGCTCTGCCATTGAGCTACTGCGGAATATGGCACGCCCACAGGTCTGGGCGAAGATCAAGATTAGAAATTTTGGGAAAGGTTGTCAAGTAAATCCGACCGGTTCGGACCGCAGTGGTCGATTCGGACATTGACCGCTCGGTTGAGGACGCGAGCACATACGTTTCGTTTCAGACGGCGATGCTGTTCGCCTGGCCTAAAGCTTTACAGTTCGGTCACGAAGAATTCTCACGGTGATCAATCCTTTCGCGATCATTGGCGGCGAGTCGATAAGAGTAGGGTGAAACTTGATCTTCAATGACTGTTTTTCGAGGGAGGCCCGAATAAGCGGGTGGCCGTTGAGGGCTCTTGCCGCGATGACTCGACCGGAATGGATATCGATCCCTACCCGAATTTTGATATCGACCGTTTTTCTAACTATTGCATGCGGATCGATCGAGAATGACGGTCGCTTGATCCACTTTCCGTTCACATTTCCTACATCTAGACAGGTTTTTTCGGCTGAAAACCGATAGACAATTTTTCCCCGAAAACGCACTGGCGGCGCGTCCGCAACCGGGCGGAATTTGGCACGTTTCGCCGCGGCCAAAGCCGGGTGATAGAGAAGTTCGTCCCCGGAAATCGCCTTTGCCTCAATCACCGACCCATCCTCGCCGATCAGCACTGCGATCTCTACTACTGCACCATTCGCGCAGAGATCACGGTGTTGCTGTGTGAATTCTGGTTTTGGCAAAATAGTCGCCCGGCCGTTAACAATTCCAAGCTGCTTCTCAGCTGCTTTGGAATAAATGGGAGGCACTATTTTATAGAACAAAATTGCTTTTTTCGAGCTCCTTACATCGCAGTCCATTCGGTCCGGCGGCTTGAACTTTGCGGTCAGAGACACCTTCTCGAGCATCAGTCTGAAAAACGGGTGTCCGAAGATTGCCCGTGTGCTTGTTACGCTCCCTTTTTCGTCAATCGTAATATCAATTCCGACGAAACCTTCAAAAATATGTGGTCCGAAACCTACATATTTCGCATATTCAACTCGCGGCAACTCGAGAATATCTTCACAACCCCGGCATTCAGAAACCACTATCGAGCCAGGAACAATAGGCGAGGGGCCTGGAGTCGACTGCGCATGCAAGGCGCAAATTGTCGCAAATGACAGCAATGCACCGACAAGACAATGTGAACCGCTCATGTGGTAATTAGACACCAAACAGAATCAAATGTCCCACCCTGCCGAAACACCCCGGCACACTCCCTACCGACCATGTTTCCGCCTTGCAAACCAAAATATCCCAACGTCCCCTGCAATAAATGTTAAAATTCCTCTGGTTTTATCGTGGAGCCGATCGCTGACAATTTTACGACTACGGTCGCCGATTCCATTGCACGCCTGGTTGGGCGGGCGGCGGATTCGCGCGGGTTGACGGCGGCGGACGTTGCGGTGCGGGTCCAGCTTTGTCTGGGCAAGTACCTCTTCCGCGACAACGCCGAGCCGCAGCATAGTGAGATAAAAGCGTTTATCGATGAGATAAGGGCGGACGACCTTTGCCTTGTGATCGCCTGTGAACGGGGCGACGAAAAGGCCTGGGAAGATCTGGTCGCAAATTTCGATTCGACCGTAAAGTCGGCTGCGCGGAAGATTTCGGCCAATACCGAGGACGCCGAGGACCTTGCAAGTTCAATTTGGGCCGAACTTTACGGTCTTCGACAGGACACTGACGGGAATAAAAAGAGCAAGCTGGCGTATTATTCGGGCCGCGGCAGCCTCGCCGGATGGCTGCGGGCGGTTGTGTCACAGCTCGCGGTCGATCAGTTTCGGAAACAGTCCAAATTTGTCCAGATCGAGGAAAACCGCGAGTTCGAAAATCTGGCAAACGAAGCGGCGGAAAACACTAATAATCATCACGTGGTGTCGCACGCCGCCAACCCGGAAGACCTGCTTACCGAAAAACAGACGGCCGGTGACGTCGCGGCCGCGCTCAGGCTTGCGATCGAATTGCTTGACGCGGAAGATAAACTAATATTAAAGCTTTATTATTTTGACGATCTGAGGCTCAAGGACATCGCCGAAACCTTCGGCTATCACGAAGCAACGGCTAGCCGAAAGCTTGTCCGTGTACAGTCCGAGATCAGAAAGGCAGTCGAAAAAAACCTTCGCGAACATCACGGCTGGACCGAACCGGACGTAAAGCGGCATCTGGCGGAAACTGCCACGAAACTTGGACTTAGCGTCGAGAAAATGTTTGCCCTGATGCTTGCGGCCGCCGCGATGCAAGAATTTTTTAACCGGGGCGTTCTGTAAGTGAGCTATGAAACGGTAGCCACAGTGGACACAGAGTAAGATGAGGGAAAGGAATTTTGAGCATGGCCATCAGCATTGCAGCTTAACACAATGAATGAGCGAGAGTTTTCTGACGGTCATTTTTTCTGCAATCTCTCTCGGTAACCTCTGTGGCTAAGAATTAGATGGAACTGGAATTCGACAACGAAATAGATGCTCTTTTGCGAAAGGAGGCGCGCGGGCGAACTATCACTATCGGTGAGTTCGCCGGCGTGCATCTTGACGCGGATGAGATAGCGGCGTTTGTCGAAAACGCGGTTCCGGATCGTACCCGCGGCTCTTTTATCGAGCATTTCGCATCATGTGATCCTTGCCGAAGGACACTTTCGAAAGCCGGCGTGCTTCATTCGCCGGAAGAACTTGAACAAGGCGAGAGTATTGCCGCGCCTGTCATTGAGGCTGCCGTACCGTGGTACCGGCGTCTTTTCCTCTTTCCGAACCTCGCCTATGTAATGGGCGGCTTCGTGCTTCTGTTTGCGGGATTCATAGGGCTGTCGGTCGTTTATCGCACCTCTCAGACCGGCCAATTTGAAATGTCGAAAGCGGTCTCAAACGAAGCCCCATCAGCACCCGAATCTATTGCGGCCACAAATTCGAATGCGGCGGCCTCGGCGTCAAATGCTTCCGCCAACACAATGGCAAACGCCGACGACATCGTTGAACCAACGATTCCCAACGACGGACTTGCCACACCACTGGACGAAGTCGCAAGTAATAGAACGGTTGCAAAAGGTCCGTCCTTCGCGGACACCGATTACGAATCCAGAAATCTTCGGCCCACGGCTTCTCGCCCGTCTCCGCCTGCGAAGGATAGTCCTGTGATCCTTGACGGCGTTCAGGGCAGGCGAAGCCAGGATCTTAAGATGTCTCCGGCCCCCGCGGCACCTGCTAAGGAGCGAAAGTCGGAGGATCAAAAGTCCATGAGCGAGTTGCCCGCCGCGACCCGAAACGCTCCAAAAAATAAAGTCCCGGATCGTACCGATCGGCAAAGTGCGGATCGGGAGACGAGAGGCCGCACCGAAAACGACGCGGCCTTAAAAAAGAGCGACAAAGCCGCGGCCGGGTCCGCAATTACATCCGATACGAAACAGGTCAGCGGCAAGACGTTCCAACTTCGCCAGGGCGCGTGGTATGACACGACTTATCGAGGACAGGGTACAGTTAACATTCGCCGCAAATCCGATAATTATAAAAAGCTCGACCGCGGCCTTCGCGGCATAGCCGAAAGCTTTATCGGCACAGTCGTAACCGTATGGAACGGAACGGCATACCGTATTGATTGATTTTTTATCGTGCGTCAGAAGCAAGAAAGACCGGGGCATCCGTTGATGTTCCCGGTCTTTCTGTTGTCCATGCCGAAACTTTGTCCTCTTTCGTTAGTTCCGGGCTGTTTCTTCTTTGGGCTGTGGTGTACCGAGTCCGTATTTCACCAGGCTCAGCAAGCCATCCAGTCCGCTCGCCTTCTGGGCCGGCAACCAGATCGATATATCCGGAACGTCGATCCCCGACCTCTTTGCCTGCGGTACCGACGTCAGGGTCGAGCCTCCACACTGTGCCCTGATCAACACTACATTAGTGAAGCTTGCCGAGGCTCTCAGCGTAAAGTCAACCGGCTGGCCCTGATTCGGGACAGTGAATGTTGCCGTCACTGGTGCCCTTGTTCCAAACGAAAATGCCGGTATCGTTACAATAGCGTTCGTCGAAGTCACTACGGTGTACGCCTGTAGGCCAAAAAACAATGTGTCGGCCACATCAACGGTGACCGTGCCCGGCCCCGCCGTGATTGACTCGAATGCAGATGTACCCCCCGTAACGGTTATCACGGGCGTACACGCTGCACCGGGCGGGGGCGTTGGTGTCGGTGTTGGCACCGGTGTTGGTGTCGGTGTTGGCACCGGTGTTGGCGTTGGCGTTGGCACCGGTGTTGGCGTTGGTGTCGGTGTCGGTGTTGGCACCGGTGTCGGCGTCGGTGTTGGCACCGGTGTCGGTGTCGGTGTCGGTGTCGGCGTCGGTGTTGGTGTTGGCGTTGTAGAAGGGCCGGCCGTGCATTCTGCCCTGATAATCACCGCGTTGAACCTCGCCGAGGCTCGCAACGTAAAGTCTACCGCCAACGCGGCATTCGGAATCGTGAATGTTGCCGTCACAGGATTAAACGTTCCGGGTGTAAAAGCCGGGATACTTACGTTCGCGTTCGTCGCACTCACGAGCGTCAGCCCCTGAAGCCCGATAAAAAAGTTCGCGGCATCCACGGTCACCGAATTTGGCCCTGCAGTGATCGCCTCGAAAGCTTGGAGGCTTCCCGGGAACACCTCAGTCACCGTCAACGTTGGAGTACAGATGCCAGGATTTGGCGTTGGTGTTGGTGTTGGTGTCGGCGTCGGCGTCGGCGTCGGAGTCGGAGTCGGAGTCGGCGTCGGCGTCGGCGTCGGCGTTGGCGTCGGTGTTGGCGTCGGCGTCGGTGTTGGCGTCGGTGTTGGTGTCGGCGTTGGTGTTGGCGTCGGCGTTGGTGTCGGCGTAGGTGTCGGCCCTCCTACGGTAGAGCAAACGTAACTGCCGAATATTTGAACGTCGTCGATGAACACTCCGACATTCCCGACCGAAACATCCGAACCCATTGCCCACCGGAATTGAACCGGCTGGCCGTTGGCCGACACCGGCAAGATGCCTTCAACGTTAATATAGCCGCCCGAATTGCCGGTCCAGCCAGGCCTGCCGGATAGAGGGTTGCCGGTGCCGCTGAGGGTGCCCGAATAACCACCCGCCACGAAAGAACCGCCTGCCACTATAAAATCCTGAAAGGCGCCCGACCCTATCTTTATGTCTAGTACAGCTCCATCAAAATTGGTTTCAGTAGCATAATTCAACCGGAACTTGATTATGCCAGAAGGCGTGTTGATCGCGGTCGCCGGCATCGTAAGATTAGCGCCATTCGCGGTCGGGGCATCGGTGGCAAATACAGAATTTGGGGCCGAACTTGAGCTTGCGGTGGACGTAACCCAGTTGATCGCGGTACCGGCGGTCCTGGTATTGGTCCATCCGGCAGGCAGGGTTGGTGCGGTCACGCCGTCGAAATTCTGATTTGCTGACTCGCTAGGAGTTCCAAGATTATAGACCTTGACAAATGTGCTCTGATTACCGGAACCATCGTCAATATCGAAAGTAAGCGTGATCTGGCTGCCGCAGGCGGCACCCGCCGGAACCTGAAAACTAAAAGGCCGCGACACAAGCGGTCCGCCGGCGCTCAACGGGCCGTAATTCTGTTGGCCGCTGGGGTTGGATATGCCGCCCGAGTTTCTAAGCGTTGCCGTAACGCTGCTAGAAACAGCCGTGCCCACGTTGCGCAGAGCAAGCGTAACATTCACCGTTTCACCGGGGTCGGGAACGTTGTTGACGGGTGTTCCGTTATCCGAAATATAAGTCACGCCGGTAGTCTCGATCGCAGGGAAACCGGCAGAGGTCACATTGGATACGATCAACGCAAAGTCCTGGTCGAGTGAGCTTCCATTCCCCGGAACGCCATTCCCTGCGATATTAAGTCCGCGGATCGTGATCGAATAATTGACCACGCCCGAATTTGTCGGGGCAAGGAAAACACTCTCGACGTTATTCCTGATATCGGCAGTTCCGCCGGTGACCGAGTTTCCGAGCGTGAATACGTTTCCTAAGTATGTCGTGCCGTTGACGACGACCTCAAGGTCAAGGTTGTTAACGAACGCATTTCCGGATGTGGACCCGGGCACATCCGTCCACGCAAGTGTCACCCGAAAAGGTTTTGAGGTATCCACCGTTCCGTTAAATACACGCGTCTGGCCCGATGCGGTGAGAAGGTCAGCCGCTGCCTGATCGCGAAGAACCGAGTCGTTCGTCGTAACGCCGTCAACCGTGCTGAACACGCGGTCGAGGTTCATTAAGCCCATTCCCTGATTATTCGATAACAGGTTGTCGTTTGCTCCCGTTCCGGTCATGAAGGCCGCACCGTTCATGAGGATGCCCTTGACCATTGCGGGGCTCGGGGCGGACATTCCTTTGTTAATAAAATACTGTCTGATCAGAGCCGCCCCGCCCGCGATCGCCGGCGTTGAGTGGCTCGTGCCGGATGATGCCGAATACCATTGCTGGCCTGCGGGGAAAAACTTCGATCCACCGGTGCCGGCACAGACACCGCCGGCGGAAAAGCACGCGAGATCGTTGCCGGTCCCGCTAACAGGGTTGACATTCGTCTGCTGGGCGACGCCCCCTGAAACATGAGTTCCGGGAGCCATAAGGTCCGGCTTTTTTCGCTGATCGGATGTTGGGCCCCGGCTCGAGAAGGGAGCGATGTCGAGAGCGTGGTTCGCTTGGGCGTCAGTAGTGCCGCAGCCATCGGCGCCGCCAAAGGAACTTACGTTCTCGGAGGCGCCAGCCGTGAGCACATTCTTTGCCACGCCGGAGTTGCCGACGCTGTTGGCCCCGGCTCCCGCATTGCCGGCGGCAAAGATGACCATGTATTCCTGATTGCCGGCCGCTCCCGGCTGGGCGTCCCGGACGATGCCGTCAAACGTCTGTGAATTGGCGCCATAGAGATTGGAACTATTGCCCCAGCTATTCGAACTGATCCGGGCACCGTCGGCATAAGCCGCATCTTCCAGCGTTACCAGGTTCGGGTTTGTAAATGTATTTGGGTCGAAGATAACGGAAGACCCGACTTTGACGAAAGGTGCAACTCCGAGGCCCCATCTGAACCCGCTTGTGTCTGCATGCGGAAACCCATTGAACGGCGGTCCGTCCGGGACGTAACCACCGATGATCGTGGCGTTGAGGTTACCGTGGCCGTCGCAGCCCTGAATCGTGCTTCCGCTATTTGGCGTGCCCATCAGCCTTGCATAGGTAAACCGGCTGGCTCCGCCCGGATCGCCAATGCGTCTCAGCAGGAAGCTGTTCGGGTCTTGTGACCCGCCGGTGACGGCATTGTCGATGCCGCTGTCGGACACGTTGACGGTGAAGTTTGACGCATCGAACTGTGATTGGGTAAATCCCTTGTCCGCAAGATAGCTCAGGTAATTGCCCGGTGACGGAAGGCCGCTTGCAACGTACCCGGAGATTATGCGGTTTTGACGCTCGTCAAACTTGCGCATCGGAAATTCCGGGTGGATCGAGATCACATCGGGTCGTGCCGCGACCTGCCGGATACCTTCCTCATTCAGACCGACTATAATGTTCTTGTAGTGACGGAAATCCCACTGATTGATGATATCCGAGGTCTTGAATGTATTGATCACATCCAATGTCGCGGCATTTGCCTCATCATCCTGGAACAACTGGACGGCAAACTTATCACTGGTGAGCTCTGTCAAAGATTCGTTACCCGCTCTATAGACAGTCGGATCCACCTTATCGTTTTCCAGATATGCACCCTGCCATTTGATCGGGCTGGAACTCTTTCCCGCCTCACTCCTAAGCTTCTGGAGGCTGCTAAAGTTTCCGTAAACCAGGTATGCATAATGTGGAATGTAGTCCACTATCTCAACGCCGGAATTCTTCAGCAGCGTTACCCAGCCACGCTGGATCGGGCCGTTGAACTTGACCAGGTGCATTTGCTTTCCCGTCGTTCCAAGGGTCGCGGCCCGATTGGCGAGGGACTCCGGCTCATCTGTATCGATGCTTCCGGCGTTGAGTAGGATCAATGAAGGCTTTTCTTGTCGAGCCGCGCGCTGGGCGTCCGGATCGGCCGCTTGCCCTGACAGATTCTTCTCAGGTGCGAGTTTTTTCGTGCGTTCCGTGATCTCAACATTCTGAACCGCCGCTGCCCGCCACGAAACTATGCCAAAAAACGCGATGGCAAAAACAACGCCGACCAACAAAAACGCGTTTCGGTGAAGCAATATCTTTTCTCGAATGGATATTCTCGTCATTTGTTCACATGCTCCTCCGATTTGTGCAAGGTATCGCGCGGGATGTCACCTGTCGTGACACTTTTATTCGTATAGTTCTACACGTAAACTTTGGATAAATCGCCGTTGAATATGCGACGGGCGCATATCCGCAATTTGACTCAGTGGAACAGATCAAATCTTGGAAATATATTGTGAGTAGAAAGATCACGCGATCATACACTGCAAGATGGAATACTTTTGTATTCCAGATTACGCTGTCTTCAAAGTTATTGGATTCCGTTCAAGCCAAAAGGCAAACAGTCGAATATTTACATAGACGGTACATTTAGACAAGCTGGTCGAAAACAAAAGGCCGGGTCCATCTACCAGACTGCGTAATGTATCCACAACCCAAATCGCTTTTTGCCCGCTCCCTGTTAGCCCGGGAATTTGCGTCGAGAGCAGTATGGAACTAAATTATAGTTGACCCTGCCAAAGAGGAAACAGAACCTATGAACCGTTTTGCCCTAGTATTACTAATTTGGTGTGTGTTTTTTGCGGCCTCAATCGACGCACAGACACAGACTGCCCCAAAGTCGCAGCCTGACGCAGAGATCCAGAAAATGCTCAAGGAAGTTTCGGCTAAACGGATCGAAGCCGATATTCGCAAGCTGGTCTCATTCGGAACGCGTAACACGCTTTCCGAACAGGACGACCCGGCCCGCGGCATCGGTGCGGCCCGCGACTGGATATTCAGTGAGTTTCAGAAGATGAGTGCCGATTGCGGCAACTGCCTGATGGTTGAAAAGCAGAGTTTTCTCCAGCCAAAGGCAAACCGAGTTCCGGAACCGACGACTCTGACGAATGTTGTCGCAACCCTGAAGGGCACTTCCGATCCCGACCGCGTTTACGTCGTTTCGGGACATTACGATTCGATGTGCAGCTCACCCACCGACGCAAAATGCGACGCTCCCGGAGCGAATGACGATGCGTCCGGAACCGCTGCTGTGATCGAGCTTGCCCGCGTTATGTCGAAGCGAAAATTTGACGCGACCATCATATTTATTGCGGTTCCAGGTGAAGAACAGGGCCTGCTTGGGGCAACCTACTTCGCCGAACAGGCAAAGCAAAAGGCGACGGACATCGAGGCAATGTTCACGAACGATATTGTGGGCGGAGTAACTTCGCAAAAGAATTCGCCAAACCGAAACCGCGTCCGTGTCTTCAGTGAAGGCGTGCCGTCGAATGAGACGGAGCAGCAGGCCGGAACGCGTCGCAGCGTCGGCGGTGAAAATGATTCAGCCTCGCGTCAGCTTGCCCGCTATATTAAGGAGCAGTCCGACCGCTATATGAAGAATTTCAACGTGTGGATGATCTATCGCCGTGACCGTTATGGACGCGGCGGTGACCATATTCCGTTTCTTGAACGCGGCTTCACGGCCGTCCGGATCACGGAGGTCGATGAAGATTATACCCATCAGCATCAAAACGTCCGCACGGAGAACGGCATTTTTTACGGCGACACGCCCGAATTTGTCGATTTCGAATACACGGCGAATGTCGCACGGGTAAATCTAATCAGCCTCGTAAGCCTCGCAAACGCCCCGGCGAAGCCAAAAAACGTTGGCATAGTAACAAGCCGGCTGACAAACGATACCGAATTAAAGTGGGACGCGAACACCGACGCCGACCTGGCGGGTTATGAGATAGTCTGGCGGGACACGACGGCCGCGGAATGGACCAATTCGCTGTTTGTCGGAAACGTGACCAACTATGTCGCTACAGCCCGTTCGAAGGATAATTACTTCTTTGGCGTCCGGGCCGTCGATAAAGCCGGAAACAGGAGCCCTGTGGTGTATCCCCGTCCGATGCGATAGTCGCATACTTGATCGATTCCAAGCCGCGTTGTCCGTTGGGCACGCGGCTTTCTTTTTAATAAGAAATATCCTTAGCCCTGTCCATTTTCCGACATGTCGTTCGTCTATAGGTCAGAACACACAATAATGTGCGTGAATCTTTCACAGGAGGCTCTTTATGAAAACTATATTTCTTTTATTTGTTCTTATAGTTCCTTTCGAGGACGTTTGTTTTGCCCAAACTACAAGAACTGAGAACACCGTAAAGCTGGACGAAGGAAAGACGGGTCAAAAGGCGACGATCGCGGATGCTGCATGGCTGGCCGGGAGTTGGTCCGGAACAGGATTAGGCGGTATTTCGGAAGAAGTTTGGAGCAAACCGGCCGGAGGAATAATGATGGGTGCATACCGGCTGATCAAGGATGAAAAGCCGGTCTTTTACGAAATGATGCTCCTGCTTGAAACCGAGGATACTCTCGTGCTTCGGCTAAAACATTTCCATCCGAACTTTGTGGGTTGGGAAGAGAAAGACAAAAGCGTCGATTTTAAGTTCGTAAAGAAAGACGGAGATCGGATCTACTTTTCGGGCCTTACATTCGAAAAAGCCGGCAAAGATCTAAAGATCTTTCTAGCGTTCGGGCAGAAAGACGGTACCGCTCGCGAAGAAGTGTTCAATATGAAACGGGTCAACTGACGGGCCCAATAATCAAGACAAAGGAGAAAATTTATGCCAAATTATATGTTGTTGCTGCATGAAGAACCGGCGGATTACTCGCAGTTTTCAGCCGAGCAGATCCAGGGTGTAATAGCCGAATATGTCGGATGGAGAAGGAGTATCGAGGCCGAGGGTAAACTGGTCGGCGGTGAAAAGTTGAAAGACGAGGGTGGAAAGCATTTGTCTGGCCAGAACGGCAGCCTGCGCATCACGGATGGCCCTTATACCGAAGCAAAAGAGGTGATCGGCGGTTATTTTACGATATCGGCGGCCGATTACGACGAGGCGGTCGAGACCGCAAAGGGCTGCCCGCATCTAAAATACGGCGGCCGGATCGAACTGCGGGAGGTCGAGGCCGTCCATTAAGCAATGCAAGCCGCTTCTGAAATTCGGGTAAATGAGTCAGTTGACCATCTGTTCAGGCACCACGCCGGGCAGATGGTCTCTGTTTTGTGCCGTATTTTTGGATTTGATCGCATCGACATGATAGAGGACGCGGTCCAGGATGCTTTGATCGCTGCGCTTCGCAAATGGCCGTTTACCGGAATGCCTGAGAATCCGACTGCATGGCTTACGCAGGCGGCGAAGAACAAAGTGATCGACCGGCTGCGCTGCGAAGATCGATCCGAACCTGCCGATGACCTGGATATTGCTGACCCGGGCGAAGCAACGCCGGTCTTCCTATCTTCAGAGATCGCCGAAGACCAGCTTCGAATGATCTTTGCCTGCTGCCATCCCGCAATAACGCCGGACAGCCAGGTCGCGCTTACACTGAAGATCGTCGGCGGATTTAGCGTGAGGGAGATCGCAAGCGCCTTCCTCGCAAGTGAAGATGCGGTCGCCAAACTGTTGGCTCGGGCCAAATCCCGTCTTCGCGAAACCGTTGCAACTCTTGTTATTCCGGTATCAGAAGAAATAACAACGCGGCTTGATGCGGTCCTAAAGGTGCTTTACCTGATGTTCAACGAGGGGTACGGCGCATCTGAAGGAAACGAACTTGTCCGGCGTGACCTTTGTTTCGAAGCGGTCCGCCTTATTGAGATCCTTTCGGCTCATCCCGCTACTTCATTGCCAAAGGTCCACGCCGCGGCCGCGCTGTTCCTCTTTCAGGCATCACGGCTGCCGGCACGCACCGATCACGCGGGTGAGCTTATTCTGTTGGCGGATCAGGACCGTTCGACATGGGACCGCCGAATGATCGCAAGAGGCGTGCACCACTTCCGCCGATCGGCGAGCGGCGGCGAACTGTCATCCTTTCACCTTGAGGCGGAGATCGCGGCGGTTTACACACTGTCGAAAAACTACCAATCGACCGACTGGCCACGCATTCTGGAATGTTATTCGTTGCTCCAAAAAGCTTCTTTTTCGCCGGTCGCGGAACTGAACCGCATAATAGTGATCGGCCAGATCAGCGGCGCCGAATTAGGTCTAAGAGCTCTGGACAGTCTTGAAACCTCACACCAGATATCGGCATACAATCTGTTTCACATAACCCGCGGTGATCTTCTTTCCCAGCTCGGGCGGAATGCTGAGGCAAAAAGTTCGTTTGAAAAGGCACTCTTGCTAACTAAAAACGATGCCGTCCTTCGCTTTATTGAGCGGCGGTTGGCGGATGTGGTGGGATTGCCCTAGAAATCGAAATTATTACCCACCGCCGCCGCACTCCATTCATCGGATATTTTCCAGGTTCCATTCCATCCCACCGCCGAATATGCTAAAAAGTTAGTTTGCCCCTTAACGCGTTTCGCTTGCTGTAACTCTTTTGGAAACCATCGAATGAAAAAGTATCATCGTGCGCTATTCGGGTTCGCTGTTCTGGCAATTTACCTTGCCCTGGATTTCCATTCAGGGGCAGAACCGCTGACCGGGCCGGCAGTGTCGCCGCATCTCGTCATTAGCCAGTTTCAGACGGGCGGTGGCGGAGCGGGCACGTTTAATGATGAGTTTGTCGAAATATTCAACCGCGGAGCCTCGCCCGTCGATCTGAATGGCTACCGGCTGGTTTATCGGTCGGCGACGGGTGCGAACGATGTTGCCAACCCTTTCGCTTTGTGGACGGCCTCGACGATCATCCCTCCGGGCGGCTACTATCTGATCGCATCGACATCGTACGACGGCCCCGCCACTCCCGATCTCACGTACGATCCGACAACCTGTCAATGCTCGATGGGTGGAAACGGCGGCGGTCTGGCGATCCGGCTCGGCCCCAACAATACGGGAGCGGTCATCGATTCGGTGGGTTGGGGAACGGCAACGAATATTTATGTCGAAGGATCGGTGACGGCGGCACCAGCTTCAAACAACAGCCAGTCGAGAAATCAAAACGGCTGTCAAGACACGGACAGTAACGCGGCGGACTTTGCGTCGACGGTGCCGTCGGTTCACCGAAATTCTTCGACCACGGCCGCACCTTGCAGCGGCGGCGGAACTACCCTTTTCGCGGCAATATCCGCCAGCCCGAACGCGGTTTCACCCGGCGGCAGCACGCTTTTCACGGTCACCGTTATTCCCGCAACCACCCCGCCAACCACAGGAATTTCGGTAACAGGCAACTTGACGGAAATCGGCGGCGCGGCGGCGCAGGGCTTTTTTGACAACGGTACAAACGGCGATGAAGTTGCGGGCGATAGTGTTTTTTCCTATCTGGCGACCGTCCCTGTCGGCTTAACCGGAGGCTTTCGAAATATTACGGCTTCTGCGTCCGACGCCGAGGCCCGTGTCGTAAATCTCAACCAGACGATAACAATCAACGCTCCGTTGGCCGGCGAGGATCCGCTGATCTTTGGCAACCCCAGTAGCGCGACTTCTGAAATTGCCAACGAGAATAATTACCTGATGCACAAACCGCAGTACTCTCTCTCATACAATCGCGGAAAGGCAACGGCGAACTGGGTCGCGTGGCGGCTGGACAGCAGCTGGGTCGGTTCAACCCCTCGGCAGGACGATTTCCGTCCGGACACTTCGCTCCCCGCCGGCTGGTATCAGGTCCTGGACACTGATTATTCAGGCTCGGGTTATGACCGCGGGCATATGTGTCCATCGGGCGATAGAACGAATTCTATCCCTAATAATTCGGCGACCTTTTTCATGACAAACATGGTCCCGCAGCTTGCGGCCAACAATCAGGGCCCGTGGGAGGAATTTGAAAGCTACTGCCGCACACTCGCATCGCAGGGCAACGAGATCTACATAATGTCCGGTCCGGCAGGGAACATCGGCACCATCGCACAGGGCAATGTGGTTGTGCCGGCCTTTACCTGGAAGGTTGTAGTTGTCCTGCCAATCGGAACGAACGACCTCCAGCGTATTAATAAAGGAACGCGGGCGTTTGGAATTATCGTTCCTAATCAGCCGCCGCTGGACATAAACGCGCCGTGGCGGAATTTTCGCGTACCGGTGAAGAACGTCGAGTACCTGACGGGTTTCGATTTTCTTAACGCCGTCCCGAAAAATACCCAGCAGATCATCGAAAGAAGGCGCGATATTTTATAGCCCGGCGGCATCTAAACTGCAGAGATGCCCGCGTAATTTTAAGAATGAGAATACTCAGTTTTACCCTCAGCCTACTCTTCACATTTTCGTTCGCTTATGCGCAAAAGGAGCTGCCGATAGCAAAAGTGCAGGGCGAAGGTAACAGCTCGCCCGTAGTCGGCCAGAACCTCAAGGTGACGGGCGTTGTCACCGCCCGGACAAGGACCGGTTTTTTCCTTCAAACACCTGATGACAAGGCGGACGCGGATAAGAACACGTCCGAGGGATTGTTTGTTTTCACCCGAACCGAACCACCCGCCGAAGCCGATATTGGAAACTTCGTCACCGTCACCGGGACCGTCGAAGAGTTTCGCCGTGATAACGAACCGCTCGCCCTTACGGTCACCGAACTGTCGATGCGAAAGGATCGCGACGAAATAAAGATTGTCTCAAAATTGAATCCGCTGCCAAAACCGATAGTGCTGGTCGCCAGCGACTTTATGTCGAACACTCCCGATTGTCTCGAGAAATATGAAGGGATGCGCGTCCAGGTGGACGAGATGACAGTCAGCGCCCCGACGGGCGGGCGGGTGGACATAAAGACGTTCACCTCGGTGTCTGACGGCGCATTCTGGGGCGTGCTTAAACCGGTGCCCCGGCCATTCCGCGAACCAGGGCGCGATATTCGCGAGTTTACTTCCCCAGCCGAGAAGGAGAAGTTTCAGAAGGCTTATCCGAAAGCTGCGATCTACGATTCGAACCCCGCTGTTATTCGCGTCGATTGCGACGATCAGATACCGTCCCTCACGCAGCGTTTGGTCCCGAACAAGTGCGAGTTTCCCGCAATGGCCGAGGTAAAAGGCCTGACAGGAGTACTGCACTACGGTTACGCGCGATACACGCTCCTCACCGATCCCGATAACAGGTTCACCGCCGGAACTTCGACGAAACCGAATCCGCTCCCCGTGCCGACGGCCCGGCAGTTTGTCGTCGCAGGGATGAACCTCGAGAACTTTTTTGACGATCAGGACGATCCTGACATCAAGGAAGAAGTTGCGATGCCGGAAGCCTTCGCACGCCGACTGCAGAAAATCTCGCTCGCGATCCGCGATTTTATGCAGTCGCCGGACGTTATCGGTGTCGTCGAAGTTGAAAACCTTGCGGCGTTAAAACGCCTGGCCGCGAAACTCAATGCCGATACCGTTGCCGCCGGCAAATCCGACCCGAAATACGAGGCCTATCTCATCGACGGCAACGACGGCCGCGGGATCGATAACGGCTTTCTCGCCAAGACCTCGCGGGTAAAAGTGATCGAAACGAAGCAATTCGGCAAGGACGATAAATACAAAAACCCGGACACGAAAGAAGACAATTTCGTCAACGACCGTCCACCGCTGATGCTGCGGGCGTCCATCGAAGATTCTAAAACCGGCCAGCCGTTCGAATTTACTGTCATCGTGAACCACCTGAAATCGTTTCTTGGTTACAACGACCCAAAACAGCAGGAAAACGTCCGGCTTAAGAAAAAACTTCAGGCAGAATTTCTCGCTAAACTTGTCCAGGCACGGCAGACCGCAAATCCCAAAGAGAATATTATTCTGCTCGGCGATTTCAATTCATACCAGTTCAATGACGGAATAATGGACCAGATCGGAACGATCATCGGCAAACCAGCCGTAAAGGAGGCCGTTCTGATCGCATCCGACGACCTCGTAAATCCCGATCTGACCGATCTCGTCGAGGCTATCGGAGTTCCGCAGCGCTACTCTTACGTCTATGACGGCAACGCCCAGGCGCTCGATCACATCATCATCAGCGAAAACCTCCGCAAGCACACAACCGGCTTTGGTTTCGCCAGGATAAACGCTGATTATCCCGAAGTCTATCGAAACGACGCCGGTCGCATCGAACGCTTCTCGGACCACGACCCGGCGATCGCGATTTTTACGATGGACGATGTTACAGCGGGGCCGAAATAGTCACCCATCATTAGTCTCAAGCAGCACTTGGGCGACCGCGTGGTCTTTTGTGTGAGACAGCGATATATGCACATTGGGCATCCCTAGTTGTGCCAGAAGCTTAGCGGCTTCGTTGGTGATATTCAGTGACGGGACTCCTTCCGAATCTGAAACGACCTCGATGTCCGTCCAACTTAGCTTTCCCCGCCAGCCGGTTTTCAGTGCTTTTAGAAATGCTTCTTTTGCCGCAAAGCGGGCGGCGTAGGATTGGTAGGCGGCGGCCCCTTTGGCATCGCAGTATTGGCGTTCGGTTGCGGTAAACACGCGTTCTGCAAAACGCGGCGTTCTCGTCATCGTTTCGCGTATGCGATAGACTTCAACTATGTCGATGCCGATGGATAGGATCATCTCGTCAGAACCGCCCGCGTCACCGGGCGGGCGGGAATTGGAACGCGAACGTGACATTCTAACCGATTTCGGCTTTTATTGGCGAGAACGGGGCGGCGTAAGGGTACTCGTTTGCCGCCCTCTTGAAGATGCCGGTTTCACAAATGGCTTTTCGACGCGGCTTGGCGGCGTTTCGCCATTTCCGAACGCCGATCTAAATCTCGCGGGTTTTGACGAAGACTCTGCCGAGAACATACATGAAAACCGGCGGCGATTTCTGAACGTCTTTGATGGCGAGTATTCGCTCGCATCCGCCTGGCAGATCCACGGCGACGGCGTCAAGCTCGTTAAGAGCCGGGCAGACGCCGCGAACACAGATGAGAAGTTCGACGCTCTTGTCTCGGATCTCGAAGGCATCCTCGTCGGCGTCAAAACGGCGGATTGCGTGCCCGTCCTGCTCGGCGATCCGGTGAAAAAGGCCTTTGCCGCCGTTCATGCCGGATGGCGTGGAACCGTGCAGTCCATCGTTAAAAAAGCGGTAAACATGATGGCCGCGAATTTCGGAACCGATCCGGAGCGAGTAATTGCCGCGATCGGGCCGGCAGCACTGTGCGGCAGATATGAGATCGGGCAAGAGGTGATCGACGCCTTTGCAGGCGAATTCGACGGCTATGACAAATACCTGAAGCAGACCCGCAAAGGCCACGCCTTGATCGATCTTCATTCGGCGAATGAGGACCAACTAGTCGAATGCGGCGTAAGACCCGCAAACATCTTTAAGGCGCCGTTTTGCACGATGGAGCGGACCGATCTGTTCTTTTCTTATCGCATTGAAAAGGCGAGTAACGGAAAAACGGGACGTCTAATGTCGGTAATTGGGCTCGCGCCTTGATCGCTCTTTAAAAAACCGTAGTTTACAGCAATAGATCAAAATATTGATTAGGCGAACAAACTTGTTACTGACCATTACCCACTAACCACTGAAGATTTCAGTTTCTTGCAGTGGTTAGTTCGTAGTTGCTCCTTTTACATTCGGTCACTTGACGGTCGCCGACATGATAACCGTTTTATTTCTTGGTGGGTAGCAGACCTCTTCGGTACATGCCTGGTAGCGGACGATTGCCTTTACCGACAACGTTTTTCCCCTGAAATTACGGAGCAGGTTTACAGTGAACGGCATCGAGATTTCCCCTTCATATACGTTCAATTCATCTTCGGAAAATTGAAACTTGCGGTTTGCCCCTTCGGGGTATTCAATTGCACCAACCTTAAATCCGGCTCCGCTAATTTTGACTGTGGTTGGGATCGCGTATTCGCTATTCGGCTTGTTCGAATTTACATGAAGCCCTTCGGGAATAGCCAGCACAATAGTGCCTTTGACCACCTTGCCGCGCGAAACCGTTTTTTTAGCAAGGCTGCCTGTCACGGTTTGAGCGTCGGCAGCATAAAACCCAACAAAAACAAAGATTGCAATGATAACGAGCGGAAAAATATTACGATGTTTCATAAGACTTATGTTGTATTGATGCAGGCGGCTGCCTTTTCGGATGCGTTTATTTCAGCGCAAAGCTATTTAGAAATACCTGGAGCCTTTGGGAAAATTCCTCTCGATCTTCGGGAAGAACATTTATGGCAAGCTGGAAGATGGCTTGCTGACCGGCAACGATCTTGAAAGAAGTCTCGACAGCGACGTCCTTTTCAGACCGCTCAACTACGATATTAGCGCACTTTCGTTCATCCAGGACACCATTTTGTTCCGAGACCACTTTCACTACACCTTTTTTAGCCAGCTTCCGTATCTCATCAAATCGTACATTCGAAAAGCGGCGGATCTCAGCCGTCGCCCGACGCGTCCGTCCTGCCTCGCCGGAGCCAAACTCCTTAGAATATGCCGAAAACAACAGGCCGTTTCCCGGATCGACCGGAGCAAGAAAGCCTTCGGGCTTTGTTATCGAGAATTCGTTCGTATCGATCTCTTCACGCTCAAAGGCCTTCGCGGCATTGCGTTTAATCCTTGTCGAAGCCCAGACCATGAATCCTACGAGGATCAGCCCGGGAATGAGTAGTTCCATAAACTAGTTGTCCGGCAAACTTCAGTTTGCCGCGCTTTGTATCAGCAAACTGAAGTTTGCTGGACGGCCGCCAATTGGCCGCAGGCAGCATAGATATCACGGCCGCGGGGCGTTCTGATATAGGCCGAAATGCCGAGTGATTCAAGGACCTCTTTGAAACGGCGGACCTGTTCGGGCGACGAAGGCTCGTAATCGAGCTGCGCGGCCGGATTGTGCGGGATCAGGTTCACTTTAACCTTCCGCAGATCGTGTTTGCGGAACAGGTCGGCCAGATCGCGTGCATATTCATCCGAATCATTTACGCCGCCAAGCAGAACATATTCGAACGTGAACCGTTCACCGCGTTTCAATGTTTTTTCAAAGGCCTTTGCCGCAGTAAGCAGATCCGCGATCGGCCAGCGTTTGTTGATCGGCATTAGCCGGTCGCGCATCTCATCATTCGGCGACGAAAGCGATATCGCAAGATTCGGGCGGCGTTCCAATTCGGCAAACTCGTATATCTTCGGTACGATGCCAGCCGTCGAAACCGTTACGCGGCCAGGCACAATAAACAGCCCCTTTTCGTCCGACATTATTTCGAGCGCCTTGATGAGGTTCTCAAAATTAAGGAACGGCTCGCCTTCGCCCATCGCGACAAGGTTCGTGCCGTGCGGCGTTTCTGCCCCTACGCCGTAGACATCGTTCAGGACGATAATTATCTGCTCGATGATCTCACCCGCCGTCAGATTTCTGAGAAGCCCAAGCTTTGCCGTAAGGCAAAAATCGCATTTCAGAGGGCACCCCGATTGTGACGAAAAACAGATCGTGTCGCGGTTCTCGGTCGGGATAAAAACCGTTTCGACCGGATAGCCGTCATAAGTTTTCATCAGAAAACGCCGCGTGCCGTCAACCGAAGTGTATTGCGATTCGACCGTCAGCGTCGATGCCTCTGCGGTTTCGCGCAATGTATCGCGAAGTGACTTTGGCAGGTCGGTCATATCGTCGAACGAGGTCAGCCGCCGCCCGTGCAGCCCCTGGAAAACCTGATCGGCACGGTAACGCGGTTCGCCGAATCCGGCGAAGGTCGCTTCCAACTCGGAACGCGTCTGTCCGGTCAAATGTGGCAGTTCATTCACAATCCTCCATTCTATCGAATCGGGACTGGTTCCGCATCGATAGTAATTTGAATTCACGCCGCATACGAATTATCGAGTTTGCTAAACTCATTTCATCAAATGACAGTGATGCCCAAATTTTTCTCACAAGCCGTCGCCGCGATCATTGTCTTCGGTATTATTCTGAACACCGGCTGCGGCGGCTATTATAAAGCAGCGCGCGGCCATGAGGCCGGCAATGCGGCGGTCGCCCCAGCCCTCGAACCCGCCAATCCGGCAGCTAGTAACAGCGTTCACCTCGCGTTCGGCAATCCCTCGAATGCCGGCCAGGAAGATGAAAACAACTATTTGGTTGTTGGCGACGGTTCAGCATTCTCGTATAACAATAGCCGAGGCACGGTGAACTGGATGTCATGGCGGACGACCCGAGCAGACCTCGGCCCATCAATAACGCGGCCTGATTTTCGCCCAGACCCTCGGCTTCCAGACAATTTCAACCGCGTTGGCTATTACGATTATTCGGGCGGCGGGTATGACCGCGGCCACATGGTGCCGAGCGCGGACCGGTTCGCGAACGCGAAGCTGAACGAAGAAACCTTTATGATGACCAACATCGTGCCGCAGGCCGGTGCATTGAATCAATATCCCTGGAACAAACTGGAATCCTATGTCCGGTCGCAGGCGCGACGCGGTTTCGACCTATTTCAGATCGCGGGTGTTTATGGCGAGAAAGGCCGACTGAAAAATAAAGTGACCGTGCCGACAAATTGCTGGAAGATAATTGCCATCGTGCCGCGCGGCCGGGGAGCAGACCGCATCGACGCACGGACGCGGATAATTGCCGTCGATATGCCGAATATCGAAGGAATCGAGGACCGACCTTGGGAAAAGTACAAAACTACGATCCGTTCTATCGAGGAAAAGACCGGCCTCGACTTTTTCCATTTCTTGCCGCGAAATGTCCAGGATGAAATAGAGACCAGGGTCGAAATGCAAAGCCGTGAAAAATGGAACCACGAAAAAGCACGAAACAAACACGAAAAAACATAGCAGTATGATCTTTTTAGTGACGTTTAGTGTAATTTCGTGGTTAAAAATTCTTCAAAAGCAACTTCTGGCAGCGATACAAATCCCGGCTTAAGAAGAACTCATATAACTACCATCCATCAACCCGGATTCGTTTTCATTTTTAACTTTTCAGTTTTTCCGAAGGTAATTTCCGTACAAAACTCAAAATCATTCAAGACGGGCCTCCTCCAATCGAAAATTTGCCCGCCGGAAACAAATTTATCGTGCCAACGTAGTACCAAAAATGAAAAAAATAATACTTACAACTGTATTCGTCGCAGTTCTGGCCGGCGCTATCACGGCTCAGACAACTTCAAAAGAAGCCAATCCCGCCGATGTTGCCTCGCTTGATGCAATTATGAAGGCGGTTTACGACGCGATCTCCGGCGACGCCGGGCAAAAGCGTGACTGGGACCGTTTTCGCTCGTTGTTCCATCCGGATGCGAAGCTGATTCCTTCGGGAAAGAATGCTCAGACGGGCGTTATCGGTGCGAGGTTTCTGACGCCCGAAGATTACGTCACGCGGAGCGGCCCATTTCTGGAAAGGGACGGGTTTCACGAACGCGAACTCGCCCGCCACGTTGATCAATACGGCAACATTGCCCAGGTTTTCTCGACCTATGTTGCCTTCCGCAAAAAGGACGACAAGGAACCGTTTATGCGCGGCATCAATAGTTTTCAGCTTTTGAACGACGGAAAACGATGGTGGGTTGTGAACATATATTGGCAAGCCGAAACGCCCGACAACCCGATCCCGAAGGAATATATCAAGAGCAAAAAGTAACGCTTTTACTCGAATCCAAATATCATGCAGTTGCGAACTAAGTTTCTTGCAATTGGATGGCAGAGTACATTTTAAAACGGGAGTTGACGCTTGATCGGCCGCTGGCAGTGGTGTTCGATTTTTTCGCCGACGCCGGAAATCTTGAGCGAATAACGCCGCCTGAGCTTAATTTTCACATTGTCACGCCGCAGCCGATCGATATCGGAAAAGGTACTTTAATCGATTACAAGCTAAGGCTGCGCGGCCTGTCGGTTCGGTGGCGGACCGAGATCTCGGTGTGGGAACCGCCGTTCCGGTTTGTCGATCGGCAATTGAAAGGGCCGTATAAGCAATGGATACACACGCACGACTTTACCGAGATCGAAGCGGGCAGAACGCTGATCGAAGATGAAGTGCGATATCGATTGCCGCTGGAACCGTTGGGCGATCTGGCCCACTTTCTTATCCACCGCGAACTTGAGTATATATTCGATTTCAGGCAGAAGGCAGTCGCCCAAATATTGCAAAGTCCCTCGCGTTAGGAAGGGCGTAGTGCTCAAACGCCGGTTACGCCATTGCAAACGCGCGGGGCGGCCGCATTTTTTTACACCTTCATATTCCATTCGCCGCAATAGGCAAGGTCGGCGCGACCGGTGATGATAATTTCGTCGTCAGCGCGCCAGAGTACCTCGGTGACGCCGCCTTCGGCGTTGACCGAAACTTTGCGGTCCGTTCGGCCCGTAAATGCTGAAAGGATCGCCGCCCCGCTTGAGCACGTGCCAGACGACGACGTTTCCCCGGCGGCACGTTCCCATATCTTTATCTCGATATTTTCACGGTCGATCACCTTTACAAAGACAATGTTCGCTTTTTCGGGAAATGCCGGGTGGGTCTCGAGTTCCTTTCCGTACAGACGCCAGTCGAGATCGAAATCCTCGACAAATGTGATTGCCACGGGGTTGCCGACATTGACGCATGCCATCAGAAACTTGCGTCCGGCGACAGTCACTGGAAGATCGATCACAGAATCTTGAGGGGTTGGCGTAATGGCCGGCACTTCATGGCTTGCGAACCCCGGTTTTCCGATCTCAGCCTCGAACCAATAAACACCTTCAATGTCGTTGTCGAGCAATCGGAAATTCTTAATGCCGCTGCGTGTTCGCAATCTTAAATTTCCATCGATCCAGCGCTTTTTATAATAGAGATAGGCGACCGCGCATCGCGTGCCATTACCCGAAAAACCGGCGATGCTGCCATCCGGATTGACGATCTCGCAGAAAAAATCCGCATCGGCGGAATCGCTGGACTCAGGAGGCACATCTTCGCTAACAACCGCGATGCCGTCCGCACCGGCTCCGGTGTGGCGGTGGCAGATGCCTTGGGCAAGTTCAGGCAGATCAGTCCCGACCGGGATAGAGGCTTCCTCAATGACGATATAGTCATTGCCAAAACCGTGGAATTTGCAGAATGGGATCGAGGTCATGTTGGTATATATGCGAACTCCCGCCTTTGAATATTAGTTTTTCGGGGAGTATTTTTACAAATATGGCACCGTTAGTATTTTTATTGGCGACATTCGCGGTTCTTTACCTGGTGAGAAAGTTTGCGCTTGGCGAAAGACTGAGCATATCGTTTATCGGCCGGGCGTCGATGGCGGTAATGCTGATTGTTACCGGTGTCGCCCATTTCGCAAACCCGGAGCCGATGGTCGAAATTATGCCGGACTTTGTCCCGGCAAAACTCGAAATGGTCTATTTTACTGGCGTCTGCGAACTGGCAGCGGTTGTTGGGCTGCTTTGGGATAAGACGGCATGGCTCGCGTCGGTTCTGTTGGTCCTTTTCTTTGTCCTTGTCCTGCCAGCCAATATCGCGGGTAGTTTGAGATCGGTCAATATGGGCGGGATGGAATACGGGCCATGGTACCTGCTGTTCCGAATCCCGCTGCAGATTTTTTTTATCTGGTGGGTTTGGTATTTTGGCATTCGCCGGGCGTCGTGACTAGGAACGAGCACTCGTTCGGACTGGTCATCGTCTCGTTGCCGGAGCGGGAACAATTTTCATTGTTAGTGTTTCGCTGCCGCGTTTGACGACCACCTCGTATTCTTCGTTCGGCTTCATCGTGCTCATGGCGAACATATAGTCCGAGATGTTGCGCACGTCCTTGCCGGCCAGTTTAATTATTTTGTCACCGCCCTTTAGGCCAGCCTTAGCGGCGGGCGACGCGTCGCGAACGCCGTCGATGCCAAGACCGTCGTTCGTGTCGGCGTAGCTCGGGATCGTACCAAGGGATATCGTGAATGTAGTTCGGGTAGCCATGTTGCCCGAGGACTGCGCGAGCTTGTACGTCGGACGCATCGGATTGGCGTCGACGGACTTAGCTATCGCTGCAACGAAATCAGTGATTTTTGTCAATCCGAAATAGTTGATCTTTTCGAATGTGTCGGACGGCTTGTGATAATCGAGGTGCGTGCCGGTGAAGAAGAAAAGCACCGGTATTTGCTTGCCGTAGAAAGACGAATGGTCAGATGGACCAAAGCCGTCATCATTAATTTGAAGGTCAAAGGCCCTTTGCGAAATTGGGACCGAGGGCACAGTAGAGAACGTCATACTTTCAGCTGGTTTAGGGAGTGGCGCAGCCGGGCGATCTGGTTTTACTGTGCCGCCGAGGGGACCCGGTTGCGTCAGCCTCAGCGGTTGGTTGATTGCCGTCTCCAAAGCAAGAACCCTCCACTCATTCGCGGTGCCGATTCCGCCCACCGTAAGCTTATCTTCATTCAACCGCCCGACCATATCCAGATTTATCATCGCAACTGTTTTATCGAGAGGCCGAACGGGATTGTTGACGTAATATTTTGAACCGAGCAACCCCTCTTCTTCGCCTCCGAAGGCCATGAAGATCAAGGTGCGTTTGTTCTTTTTCTCTTTCGCGAACTGGCGGGCGAGTTCTATAACAGCCGCGGTGCCGGACGCGTTGTCGTCGGCGCCATGGTGGATGTCGGTTGAGTTGGGCGAAAGGCTCGACCGGCCTCCGCGGCCGAGGTGGTCGTAATGGGCGCCGATGACGATGGCTTCGCTTTTCAGAACGGGATCGCGGCCTTCGACGATGCCGATGACGTTGTACGCCTCGACCGTCTTCTTAACGAGATCGACCTTCATCGACGAGGTCGCTGCAAGGGGTTTCGCAAGCTTTATCTGAACGCTTGGCGGTGCATTCGTCTTCATCGCGATCCATTTTTCTATCTCGGAAACCTCACCCGGACTTGTAACCTGAAAAACATCCGCCGCAATTTCGCGGCTGAGGGCAACGACCGGTATCGCCGTCTCGCCAACCGTCGGTTCGTAGTTCAAACGCGAGAGCGGATCCGCCTTGAAATCATCGGACTTGACGATCAAGATCAACGCACGCGCGCCGCGTTCCTTTGCGAGGTTTGCCTTTGTGTGAATGTTGAAGCTGCCAAACGCGGAGTGCGGGATGTCGGCGTCAGGCGTTCCGTCAAAGACGATCACCACCTTGCCCATTGCTTCGACGCCCGCGTAGTCATCGTATTTCTTGTCCGCCGTCGCGATGCCGTAACCGGCGAAAACAAGCGGTGACGAAGGCACCTCGCCGTTTATCGAGTTCGCGAAAGGCATATAGTTAATGCCCGGTTCAAGCCGGCTGACGTTCATCGGGTCGGCTGGAATGACGTTCAGGAAACCCGCGTCGCCGGCCGATACTCCCGCGACAAACGGAAATGGCTGAAGGAAATTTCCTTTTCCCTTTGTCGCACTTACACCCGGTTTCAATTTGAATTGGGCGAACTGATTTGCAACATAACCGGCAGCGGTTGTCGCACCGGCTTCGCCCGTCTTGCGGCCTTCAAGCTGGTCCGACGCGAGATACTGGACGTGCTTGCGGAGGTTAGTTTCAAGACCATTTGTTGTTTGCTGCCCGTGGGCGGAGATAGTTGTCAGAAAAACGACAAGTACAGCAAATATTTTTCTATACATTTACTTAATTCCTATGGACACTCAAGAACTGCAAATTTGCCTTTTTTATATGTCATGAGTTCGACAGTTGGCTTGGCAGATGGAGGGCGCGCGCCGTGAGGAACGATCCACATTTGCACCGCATATGAATCTCGAAAACCGCCGTCAATAAACAAGTACCGATCAGGATCGAATTTACGAAAACCGAAATGAACCCGGAAGATATTCGTTCGATGTGCTGCTTCGCCAAATACCGGCAAGCGAGTTTCTCTGCGAGAACCCCGCTTGCTGTAAAGAGTGACCTCATACTTTCCTTCGTAAACGAAGACAAAGCCCATTGACCCCGGCCTATTGCTCAACGCCGCGAGAAAGTTATCAAGCCGACTGCGAAGATCTTCACATGGAACCCAACCGAATTCATCGAACATCTCAGCCGCCGGTTGGGCGGTTAAAGTCGCTGATAGAACGAGAAAGATGACCGTCGATATAAGGATATATTTCTTCATCATACTTTCGCGTTCGCCAATGACCTCAGTCGCTTCCACGCCCGGTTCTTTCTAGTTAACCCAATCGGCGATGAACACATTCGTGTCGCCTTCTTTCGCCGCGTTGCGGTTCGAAGCGAAGACTAATTTTTTGCCGTCGGGCGAAAACATCGGGAAGCCGTCGAAGGACTCGTTATAGGTCACGCGTTCAAGGCCCGTGCCGTCGACGTTTATCAATGCCAGGTCGAAATTGCGTTTACGCGGGTCGGTAGCGAAATAATTTGTGCAGAAAATTATTTTCTTGCCGTCGGGCGTGAAATAGGGCGCAAAGCTGGCGGCGTTCAGTTTAGTCACCTGGCGTTTGCCCGTTCCGTCGGCGTTCATCACCCAGAGTTCGAATGTCGTCGGTACGATCAAATGCTGGGCGAGCAGGTCCTTGTAACGCTTTGTTTCCTCGGGCGTGGTCGGGTGCGAGGCACGATACACGATCATTTTGCTATCCGGCGAATAG
>JBGTJP010000120.1:0-7775 GCA_041745075.1 Pyrinomonadaceae bacterium
GACTTACGCACATCTGAAAGTCGGAACAGCATAAAAAGGAGTAGCCGACCTGGGAGCCGGCTACGTTTGGGCCTGATTGTTGAACGTCCTATTTTGCGTTCGTGTTAGCGGCACTGTTGGCCGCCGGTTTGGCATTGTTAGCCGCTGAGTTAGAAGCCGGCGTGGTGTTCGTATTAGACGTATTTCCATTCCCGTTGGCCGGGGCGGCCGCGTTCGTATTCGCGTTCGAAGGGGCGGCCGTAGATGGACCCGCCGGTCGTGCACCGCTCCAGTCATTTGGATTATCGACCACTTTCTTCGCAAGAAAGTTATCGACCTTTGCCTCATTCACAGCTATTGTTCCGTACGACTGCCACAGCAAGTTTTTTCGCGCTTTGATCAGAAGTTCCGTAACGCGCTGTCGAACAGTGGGACTTTCGAGCGTGAGGTCTTCGTCTTTTTCCTGCTTACGCTGGAGCTTCACGATCAGGATCCGGCCTTCAAGCGGGATCGCAAATGGAACAACATCACCGTTTTGAAGCTTGTTCATGACAAGGTCGGTGGCCTGTTCACCGAGGGTTTGCTTCATTTCGTCTTCCGTGAAGTAGCGCCAGTCTCCACCAGCCGAACGGGTCTGCAGGTCTTCGCTTGCTTCACGCGCAAGCGTGGCAAAATCGGCGCCGCTGCGACTGCGATTGTAAAGTTCCGTTGCCTTTGCCCGGGCCTGGTCCTCATTGGTCGTCACATCTCCCTGACCGCTGTTGTTAGGATCGACCACGATTGCCGCAAGCTGTGCCCCACGCCTATTCTTGAACTGATCTTTGTTTCCGTTGTAGAAATCCTCGATCTCTTTTTCCTTCGGTGCTTCGACTTTGCCGGTGATCTTTTCCTGAAGTTTCTGAAGCGCAAGCTCCTTCTTTACGTTCAAGCGCCAGCTTTGATCGGTTTCTCCCGCCTTATCCATCTGTTTCTGAAATTCCTCGGCGGAAAGGCCGCTTGCTGTCTTTCGATTATTCATCTCGACCGTAACGTCGTCATCGGACGGCAAAGCGCCTTCCTTTTCGGCCTTTTGAAACATAACTTCCGTCTGGATCAACGACTGGAGGACGGTTAGCCGCGCCGAGGCCAGTTCCAACGGAGAAAGGTTTGCTTCCTGACCCTGTGCCTGTGCCTTAACGCCTTTTTCGACCTCTTCCATTCTGATCTCTTTCCCGTTCACGCGGGCCGCGACCTCATTTGGGTCGGCTCCTCCGGTGGTGTTAGCGGGACCGGCAGGGTCGCCGGAGCAAGAGGTGAAAACAAGCGAGCCAATCGCAAAAGCGATGACCGCAAACCATCTGAAACTGAATTTATGCACTGTAAGTTTGACTCCTTTGAACTTATCGATCTTTATCATTGCTTGACTTAACTATTGTTTTTCTGGTATAAAATCTGTTTTTGAGTTTTTGAAATTCTTATTCAACCTCACACAGTTTATCGGAGGCAATTATTATGGCAAAACGATGCGACATCTGCGGCAAGGGGCCGCAATTTGGAAACAATGTTTCCCACGCGAATAACAAGACCCGAAGGCGATTCAATCCGAATCTTCAGCCCGTTCGCGTTAAACTTCCCGCCGGCGGTAATGGCAGGATAAAAGCCTGCACCCGCTGCATTAAATCGGGAAAAATTGTCAAAGCTGCCTAAAAGTTCTTTGATAACAGTATTTACCGTTTAGTTGCCAAACGCCGAATGTTTTCGGTGTTTGGCATTTTCTTTTGTCCGCCAAACTTCAGTTTGGCGACCGGGGAGCAACAAACTGAAGTTTGTTGGACAATGAATTTACACCACGGCAATACATTCTATTTCAACTCGGGCATCGCGGGGCAGCCGCGCCGCCTGTACCGTTGCTCGCGCCGGTTTATTGTCAACGAAATGCTGCGCATAAACATCGTTCATAGCCGCAAACTCGCCCATGTCCGCAAGAAACACGGTCGTCTTGACCACATCATCAAGCCCGGCACCGGCCGCCTTAAGAACGGCGATCAAGTTCTTAAAAACCTGTTCGGTCTGTTCGATTATGTCCTGCGAAACGAACTCGCCGGTGGCCGGATCGATCGGTATCTGGCCTGAGCAAAAGATCATATTACCGGCCTTGATAGCCTGCGAATAAGGCCCGATCGCTCCCGGTGCATTTTCGGTCGAAATTACTTGCTTCATCTGCTGCACATACCGCCCTGCCTAATATTTAAGCAAAACGCGAATTGTAGCAAATTAGTGCGGGAAAACCAAGTTGGCGCCCGCGCTGCCGCTTCTTGTTCGGGCACGAATAGCGGCCAGCGGGGGACCTTGAGGACCTTAAGCGTTCATCCTTTCAACCGCGATCACGCCGGGAAGCTGTTGGATGGCGCTTACGACGCGGTCAAGGTGCTTTTTGTCAAAAACCTCGACCGTTACCTCGATCAGGCCGCGGTCATCGCGGGAAACATTGGCCCGCGCGTCGCGAATTCCGGTCTTTATTTCAGCAATAGCATTGGTAATTGCGGCCAACATTCCCGTGCGATTCTCCGTCGTTGCAAGGATCCGCACCGATTGAACTTCTTTCTCCTCGCTCCTGGCCCATTCCACCTCGACAATGCGGTCCTTGTTTATCATCAACTGGGCGACGTTCTTGCATCGCTTGTTGTGAACAACAATTCCCTTGCCGAGAGAGATATAGCCCACAATGTTTTCGCCGCGGAGAGGGTTGCAGCATCGGGCACGGGTGGTCAGTAAATTATCGACACCTTTAACAACTATCGCGTCTTCACCCATGCCGATGAATTTCTTGACCGCTTTCATCCCGCTTTCGATCCGCGATTCCTTTCGCTTTTCGGGGTCAAGCTCGGCAAACTTCTCGGCGCCTAGGTATTTTGCAAGCACGTTACGTGGCAGCGTCTTGCCGTAGCCGATCGAGGCAAGCAGGTCCTCGGGTCGTCCCAACCCGTATTCGTTCGCGATACGCTTCATTTCCACATCATTGTTGATCAGTTTTTTAGCGGAAACATTGAAACGGTCGGATTCTTTCTCTAAAAGCTTGCGTCCGATATCGATCGATTCCACACGCTGCTGCTCTGATATCCAGTGACGGATGCGGTTTCGGGCCTTTGAGGTAACGACATAGTTAAGCCAATCACGCGATGGTTTAGAATTCGCGGTGGTTAGGATCTCGATCACATCCCCGTTCTGCAGCTCGCTTTTGAGCGGCACGATGCGGCTGTTTATCTTGGCGCCGGTACATGTATCGCCTACCTCGGAGTGGATAGCGTAAGCAAAATCGATCGGGGAAGACCCGCGCGGGAGCTGGATGACCTTGCCCATCGGCGTGAAGGTATAGACATCCTTTGGAAAAAGGTCGAGTTTGAGCGACGCAATAAAATCCTCGGAGTCTTCGTCGCCCTGATTGTCTTCGACAAGCGGCAAGAGCAGTTTTTCGACCGTCTTGCGAAGCTCGTCGAGGCTTTCATCATCTTCGTTAGTGCCTAACTTTTTCTCCTTGTATTTCCAATGGGCCGCCACCCCCTCTTCGGCGATGTGATGCATTTCCTCGGTCCTGATCTGGACCTCGAACGCCTGGCCGCCGTCACCAATTACAGAGGTATGCAGGGATTGGTACAGATTATCGCGGGGAATCGCTATCCAGTCCTTAAAACGCTCGGGAACGGGTGTCCAGATATCGTGGATGACGCTAAGAGTGAGGTAACAATATTTACGGTCGTTCTCGGTAATAATTCGGGCCGCGATAAGGTCGTAAACCTGATCGATGGTTATCTTTTGCCGCTTGAGTTTTTTCCAGAGCGAGTAAAGACGCTTAACGCGGCCCTCTACGGAAACATACGGCACCTCATTCTCTGTAAGCCTTCCGCGGATAGTTTCGCGGACCTTGTCAAGAATCCCTTCAAGTTCGGGACGGCGTGCATCGACATCCTTTGCGAGCCGTTTGTATTCTTCGGGGTAAAGATTCTGAAACGAAAGGTCCTCAAGCTCGCTTCGCATTTTACCCATACCCAGGCGATGGGCAATAGGAGCGTAAATATCAAGTGTTTCCTGCGAAATGCGCGCGCGTTTCTCCGGTTTCAGAAACTGCATCGTCCGCATGTTGTGAAGACGGTCGGCAAGTTTGATCAGAACGACGCGGACATCCGTGATCATGGCCAAGACCATTTTGCGGACATTCTCGGCCTGCTGCCGTTCTTTTGAAAGGTTGCTTATGTGGGCGATCTTCGTCAGCCCGTCCACCAGACGGGTTATCTCGTCGCCGAAATAGGATCGAATTGTTTCAAGATCGACAAGCGTGTCTTCGACCACGTCATGCAAGAGGCCGGTCGAAACTGAGACCTCATCGAGGCGCATGTCCGCCAGTATCTCGGCAACTTCAAGCGGATGAACAAGATATGGCTCGCCGGAGGCTCGCTTTTGGCCGCGATGGTGAAGCGCCGAGAAAAGATAGGCCCGCCGGATAAGATCAATGTCGGGCTCCGGCCGGTTCGCCTCTACCTTTGCAATGACGTCTTCGATACGTATCATCTGGTCACTTCTTTTATCTTAACCGCTTAAAGGACAAATTTTCCATTCTTTTAAAAGCCAGGCTAGATAGAAAAAAGGTGATGCTCGATTTAAAAAATTGAGCATCACCAAAAGGAAAATAAGCTTTCGACTATTTTTTCGTCGCGTTATTCGCTTCTTTCTGTTTCTCGACTTCGTCGGCCGCCACCTTGCGCGCGTCGATCTCATTTTGGAGATTTTTGGTCGCATCGGACAAAGCCGTGAATTCTTCCTTGGCCTTGTCCGCCTCATCCTTCAATCGGTCGCGGTCCTGCGTACGCCCTTCCATTTCAGCCAGTCTTGAACCCTGTATTATCAAGCTGGCGCGGTATGACCGGGCTGACTCGAACGGTTTTAGCAGATCAAGCGTGCTTTTCAACTGTTCGTCGGTCAGGGATTTTGGATCAACGGTCGTCCCCGATTTGACCGAATCCGACTCGAGAGCAACCGCCTGGTCGATAAGTTTGGAACCTTCGTCAACGCAGCCTTTCATCCGTTGAAATTCCGCATCGTCCGCGGGCTTGACGAATTCGTACGCGTCCTTACCGTCTCTATTGACCGTTTTCTTTGTAGCGGGCGTGTCCGAAACCTCGTTTGCGCAGGTGTTCTGTTTTGCCGCGAGAGCGGTGAAAGCCTCGGCCCGATATTCCGGTTTGATATCGGCCGAATTTGCGCGATTGGTGACCCATTCCTTCCACTGATCGGGCTTTTGAAGGTTCTCGTACAAACTCGCTATTGCCTTATACGAACTTTGGTCGTTCTTATCCAGGGCAAGGGCCTTTTTATATTCAGCGATCGCATCCTCGGCGAACTTAGTTTCCCCACGGTTGCCAATATAACGCGAATGCAGTGTCCGGGCCAGGAACACCTGTGCGATCCGGCCTTCGTCCGTGGTGCCCTGAGGATCACGGGCGGCCGCCTTTCGGAACAGGTCCTCGGCCATCTCGAACTTGCGTTCCTTATAGGCAATCGACCCGTCAACCAAATTCTTTCGGGACATTATCCGGCTGTAATAAGAGCAATTAGTGGTTAGAAATACTGCAACAAGAAGTAATACAAATATCCCTAAACGAGAAGATCTCATTTTACGACTCCATTATAAACCCATGTATTTAAAGTCAAGGTCCAACTATGGAGTTGGACCGCCTTTGTCCGGCCGCTTATTCAGTTAGATCATCGATCTGCAACCCGATCGGTGAAGCCTTGGCCATCTTTGCCGCGTCGATCACCTTTACAACATCACCGTACCTTACAGATGTCGGCGATTTGATGAAGACGGTCTTTTCGACCTCATTGGTGCCTTCGCGAAACACGCCATTGGTGTCACGCTGCTTGAATATGTCGTCAAGCTTGGCCGTCAACGCCGAGGCATCGCTGACATCGCCAGCCGGTTCATTGTTCAACGTAACACCCTTAGTGTCTTTATTGATCGCGATGACGAGGGTCAGCGGATTAGGCTTGACCTCAAGGTTCTGCTGATCCTTGGGCTCGGCCGGGACCTTTGCCTCGAAGCGGCTTGGCTTGACCGGCGTAATGACCATAAAGATGATCAACAGCACTAAAAGCACGTCGATAAGCGGCGTAACATTGATATGCGGCGTTGCTCCTCCAGAGGAGCCGCCTCCTGACATTCCCATAATTCAATACTCCTGGAACCCGCCTTTGCGGGCAAATGCACCGACTCAAACTTATTGAGCCTGTGCGGTCTCACCACCGCCTTTCTTTTTGTCGGCAACGAGCCCGATCTTATCGATGTCCTGTCGTCGGATGACATCGATTGCTTCGACCACGGTTCCGTAATTTACATCGACACCGCTCTTGATATAGACAATGCGCTTATCGGGCGCCTTGTCCTTCATCATGCCCTGGACCTTTTCTCCAAGGGTCGTGAGCGGAAACGGGTCTTTGCCCACATAAAAGTTGTTATTGTCGGGAATGGAAATAACAACTGATGTGTCTTTTGTGATGTCGCCGTCTTCATCGGGCGAGTTAAGGTCCCTTGGAAGATTGACGGTGACGCCTGACTGAAGCAGAGGTGTTACGATCATAAAAATGATCAGAAGCACGAGCATCACGTCAACCATCGGGGTTACGTTGATCTCCGAATTGTATTCATCGGATCCGCCGATTCTTGCACCCATGGCAGTTACTCTCCTTTCAAAAAATACTTCGAGGATCGGACATTAGCCCTTGAGGGCTTTTGTACGCTGCTTGATGAAGTAATCGACCAGCTCCGATGCGGAGTTCTCCATTTCAACGCCAAAGCTCGTGACCTTGTTGGTGAAATAGTTGAACAGCCACACAGCAGGAACGGCCACCGCGATACCAAATGCAGTCGCGACCAGGGCTTCGGCGATGGCGCCACCAACGGCGGCGATACCGGCATTTTCAGCCTGGGCCAAGCCAACGAAAGCACCGATGATGCCAACGACTGTCCCGAAAAGGCCAACGAACGGGGCGGTTGAACCGACGGTTGCAAGGCCGGCAAGGCCGCGTTTCAATTCGGCGGTCTTTACGGCAATTGCCCGTTCAAGGGCACGCTTTGAAGCCTCCATCTCATCTGCGGAAATGTCGGAATTTCCCTGATGGGCGGCAAATTCCTTTAGTCCCGACGATACGACCATTGCAAGGTGCGAATCTTTGTGACGGTCGCTGATATTGATCGCTTCATCAATATTGCTGTTTTTGAGCGCCATTGCGACCTTCGGGGCGTACTGGCGTGACTGCTGTTTCGCCTTGTTGTAGGTCAGATAGCGCTCGATTCCAACGGCGATCATATACACCGATTGAATAAGAAGAACGCTGATAACGACCCAGCCCGGTATTGTCAAACTCTTGACGATATCGTAGATCGTGAACGGGTTCTTCCCGTCACCCGCCAGCATTAGAAAAAGGCCCAGGAAGTCCGATCCTATCAGGCTTAATAAAAGAGTCATGGTTTTTCCTCCAAAGAAAATCGAAAAATTATGATTGCGTTTGATCGCGGCGGAAGGAGCCGGCTACATTTCGGCCAAAATCCTTCCGTCGCTGATCGAAAGCTCCTAGGGAACAAAGTTATATGTTATAACGCCGGAAACCTTAACAGGCTGGCCCGACAATAATGTTGGGCTGAACCGTGCGCCGCGTGCGGCGGAAACGGCGGCTGCCCGAAGCAGCGGATGGCCGCTTACGGCGTTGGCCGAGATAACGCTGCCGCTTTCGCTGATCAGCACCTGAACACTTACCGCACCGCT
>JBGTJP010000121.1:0-8409 GCA_041745075.1 Pyrinomonadaceae bacterium
AAATAGAGCGGCCGAATAGGATAGGACGATCAGAACCTTGAGCAGGAACGGTATCTGAGTTTCCGCGAAATTAAAGAACGGGATCGCCGACATCACAATGCCGAGCGCAAATATCAGGAAGGAACGCGAGACGATCTTGAGATAAACGCCGCGGGTTATCCCTTCGTCGATGCGCTTGCTGAGAGCGATCGGAATGGCGACACCGACAATAAAAAGAAAGAACGGAAAAATGTAGTCGGTCGGCGTAATGCCGTGCCATTCGGCATGTTTAAGCGGACCATAGATCGCCGACCATGTGCCCGGATTGTTGACAAGCACCATTCCCGCGATGGTCATCCCGCGGAAGACGTCGAGCGATATAAGGCGTTCAGCAGGTGGTTTACTGCTCATCGAAGTATTTTGATATCAATCCTTCAGCGAGAGTGATGCGATAATACCCTTCGCCTTTCGATTGTTAGGATCTCTCCTCAGTGCCTCCTCGGCCGCATCGAGCGCTTTGTCTTCTTCGCCCAGCGTCAAAAAGACTTCGGCGAGCAGTGATGTGGCACGCACTCCCTTATTCAAGCCACTTGCCGCCGCAAGAGGAATAATCGCCTCCTGCTTTCGCCCGAGGTTCGCAAGACACTCGCCCTGTAGTTCTAACGCCTTGAAATGTGGAAAGATCCTATTGCTTTCTTCGAGAAGCGCAACCGCTTCTTCGAGGCGATTAAGATCGATCAATGCTCTCGCCTGTTGAAATAAGTCGCTCGACCGTTCTATATCTGGACAATCCATTCCGACCTACCATCCGTTCCGCTCACGTGTACCAGTGATGTGCGCGGTGTGGTGCTGTGAGTGCCAGGCGTACAGAGCCAGAGCTTTCTCCAGCGTCCAGTTCCCTGTTTCGGGATGGATGAACTCGCGTTGGAATTCGGCTTCGGACATCGACTTGAGCAGCGATTGCCACCGCGTGTGGATGCCGTCGATCATCGCGAGCGAGACATCGACCGGCAGTTTGTTGTCGCCGAGCTCGGCCCAGCGGTCCTCGTAATACGGGCGGATCGTCGGCGCTTCATCCTCGGTCAACGCCAGCTTGAAACGGATCAGCGAGTTTGCGTGGCTGTCCGCGATGTGGTGAACGGTCTGCCGCAGCGTCCAGCCTTCGGGACGGTAACGCGTGTCGAGTTGTTCGTCGGTCAGGCCGCCAACCGCGGTTTTTACATTCGCCGGCAGGTTCGTGATGGTGTCAATGTTTTCGGCTCGACTCGCGTAGTTTGCAATGTCGAATTGGCCGATCGGAAATCGAAGGTCTTGTTCTTGTGTTGCTTGTGTCATAGATTTACTCCCGGGGAACGCGGGCGACCTCGCCTGCAACGCTGCGTCTTTTGCGGCGTCAAACTTCGGGAATCTGCCCTTGTCATGTGACAACGGTTTGTTCGTGCTTCGCACTCATGCAGGCGAGGGCGCCTGCGTTCCCAGGTGGATTAGCCGCCGTAAAAACTTTCGAAGCGTGTGAATTCCTTTAGGAACGCGAGTTTTATCGTCCCGGTCGGGCCGTTTCTCTGCTTTGAAATGATCAGCTCGGCCATGCCCGCGTTTTCGTCCGACGGCTTATAATAATCCTCGCGGTAGATGAAAGCAACAACGTCGGCATCCTGTTCGATCGAACCGGATTCGCGAAGATCGGACATCATCGGTTTTGGTGGATTACGCGCTTCAGGGGCACGCGAAAGCTGTGAAAGTGCGATGACCGGCACGTTCAATTCCTTTGCCAGCGCCTTCAATTCCCTTGATATTTGCGACACCTCCTGCTGCCGCGATTCGGCTCTGCCGCCGCCCATAAGCTGAAGATAATCGACCACGATCAGATCGAGTTTTTTTTGTTCGGCGGCCAACCGGCGGGCCTTTGCACGCATTTCGAGCACGGAAATACTGGGCGTATCGTCGATGAATAATCTGGCCTCGGCCAAAGTTCCGATCGCTCGGGCAAGCCGCTCCCATTCGTCGCGGGACAGGATGCCGCGGCGAAATCTGGTCGCATCGACCTTTGCCTCAGAGGCCATCATACGCATTACCAGCTGTTCCTTCGACATTTCGAGCGAGAAAAAACCGACGACCGCTTTTTCGTCGATCGCCGCGTTCTGCGCGATGGTCAGACAAAGTGCCGTTTTTCCCATCGAAGGGCGGGCGGCGACGATTATCAGGTCGCTCTGCTGCAGTCCGGAGGTCATCTCATCCAGTTCGCGAAAGCCCGTTGCCAAGCCGGTCAAGGCATGGGTATCGCGTTTTGAATATTCCTCAACTTTAGCGAGCACTTTTTCCGCAACGGGTTGAACGTGTGCAAACCCTTCGGCCGCACGCCGCTCGGCCAACGCAAAAATAAGCTGCTCGGCGTGGTCGAGGACGACGCGGGCCTCGTCCTCTTCATCCAATGCCTCGCTCGTAATTTGATTGCAAGTACGGATCAGGTTCCGCATCACCGATTTGTCGCGGACAACGTCGATATACGAGGTCAGGTCGGTAAAATGGGGCAGGCCGTAGGTAAGATTCGTTATCGTCGAAACACCACCGATGGCCTCGAGCGACCCTTCCTTTTTCAGCTCCTCGCCGATGAGGATCGGGTCGATACTTTTTGACGCTTCGAACAAGGCGATCATCCCGCCAAATATCCGACGGTTTAGCGGCGAATAAAAATCAGCCGGTTTCAGGTGCTCGACCGCCTGTGTGATGAGCGCATTATCAAGCAAAATGGCGCCAAGTATCGCCCGTTCGCTGTCCTCATTGCTGGGTAGCGCGCGTTCCAGAAATTGTTCGCGACGTGCTTCGGGAAATGCTGCCATTTGGAAAAAGACCTAGTCGATTGGTTTAGATAATAGCGTTAAATGTGCCCGCGTTTCAAAGAAAGCCCTGCGATTTTTTCGAGCGATTTTCCACAGGTTTTGCACAAGAAAAACCGCACTCACCCGTGGCGAATGCGGTTTGTTTAAATTATTGAAAAAGTTAGCCTTCGGCAGATTCATCGGATGCAGAGGTGGTTTCGTCAACAGCATCAGCGGGTGGAACTTCTTCGTTTTCGGCCTTTGCCTTGCGGCCTTTTTTCTCTGGCTTCGCTTCGCTCTCTTCACCACCCTCGGGGGTTACTTTGATCGGGATATCGAGTGTAACCTCACGGTGCAGTTTCACTTTTACGCTGAACTCACCGGTTTCCTTGATCGCATCCTTCATGACGATCTTTCGGCGGTCGATCTCATAGCCTTTGGCCTGAAGGGCCGCGGCGACGTCCATTGACGTGACCGAACCAAACAAGGTTCCACCTTCGCCGGCTTTGCGCTCGAATTCGAGCGAGATCGATCCCATCTGTTCTTTCTGCGCGTCAGCGGTCGCCTTTTCGATCGCGGCTTTTTTCAAAAGTGCCGAGCGCTCGCCTTCGATCTGTTTAAGGTTGCCTTTCGTCGCCAGCGTCGCCAGGCCCTGCGGGAGCAGATAGTTGCGGGCATAGCCGGCCCTGACCTTTACGATCTCGCCGCGTCCGCCAAGCGTCTCAATGTCCTCTCTTAATAAAATGGTTGTTGTTGCCATGATTTTTCCTTCTGTTCATCAAACTTTAGTTTGATGTTTCTGCCTAAGCCGCAAACTAAAGTTTGCGGGACGCGAACTATTCCCATACGTACGGCAGCAAAGCCATCGATCTGGCCCGCTTGATCGCGGTTGCAAGACGCCGCTGGTCCTTAGCGGTGATGCCCGAAATACGGCGCGGCATTATTTTGCCGCGTTCCGGTATGAACTGTCGCAAAAAATCGACATCACGCCAATCTACATAATCGGGTATGACCTGGCGCGGCCGCCTGCGCTGGTAGCGGCGCGGGGCCTTGTCGTTAAACATGTCTTCGCCGCCGCCAAAATTCTCTCTTTCTTTCGATTCAACTTCGTTTTCAGCCATAATTTCCTCTCTCAGTGTCCGGCATACTTTAGTTTGCCGGTTCAACAAACTGAAGTTTGTTGGACTTTTAAGCCTGGACCTCCGCTGCCGGTTCAGCGGCATCTTCCGTCGCACGGAACTTTGCCCGCTGGTTGACACGTTTTTCGCGTTTCGCCCTCATTTTATCGGCCTTCTTGCGGTCTTCATCGACGCGGACGGTTATGTACCGCATGATCATATCGTTGACACGCATACGGCGTTCGAGCTCCATGATCTCCTGCCCCGTTCCCTCGATCTCAAAAAGCACGTAGTGCCCTTCGGTCTTTTTGTTGATCGGATATGCCAAGGTCCTCTGGCCGATGTCATCCATTCTAACGACCGTCCCGCCCTGCTTTTCAATGAGTTGTCCGACCGCTTCGTTAAGCTTTCCGATCTTGTCGACCGGTGTTTCCGGATCGACGATGTACATTACTTCGTATGTTCTGTTTGCCAATTCATTTCCTCCTTTTGGCTCTCAAGCCTCAACGCTTTTTTGGTTGAAGCAAGAAGGTTCCTTCTATTTTCAATTGAATCATTTGTCATTGGATCATTTATTCATTTCGGATGTCTAAAAATGAACCAATGAAAAAATGACAAAATCGATCAATCAATTATGTTCCGCCATCGCTTTGTCCACGCCGTCTTTTATGACCGTGCGGACCGCGTCGGCGCTAGTTTTCAAAACTTCCTTGACCGTTTCGGCCTCGCTTTTTGAAAACCGCTCAAGCACGAAATTCTTCGCATTGGAAACGGGATGTTCGGGTGCGATCCCTATTCTAAGCCTTACGAACTCATTCGTTCCGAGGCAGTCAATGATCGACCTCAAACCGTTCTGCCCGCCGTGCGAACCCTGCGGCCGAATGCGTATCTTTCCGAACGGCAATGCCAGATCATCCGAGATCACGATCAACCTTTCGCGGCTTCGCTCCGGTTTTTGGACCAGGCAGCTTACGGCCTCGCCGCTAAGGTTCATATAGGTCTGCGGCTTGGCCAATTCGGCCTTTTGGCCTTCGATCATTGCTCGGCCGACCAGCGCCCGGCATTCGGTGCGTTTGACCAGCGCGTTAGCTTCGGCCGCGAGCAGGTCGACGAGCATAAATCCAAGATTATGCCGCGTCTTTTCGAATTCGGCCCCCGGATTTCCAAGTCCGACGATCAACCAGTTTTCCGTAGACATGTCCATTAAACTTCAGTTTGATGCCGCGTCGGTTTTAGTCCGCCGCGAGCCGCAAACTGAAGTTTGCGGGACGCCGACTACTCTCCGCCCTCTTCAGGCTTTTCCGACTCTTCGGTCTGTTCGTCAGTTTCTTCACCGACGACCTC
Source organism: Pyrinomonadaceae bacterium (assembly GCA_041745075.1). Taxonomy (GTDB): domain Bacteria; phylum Acidobacteriota; class Blastocatellia; order Pyrinomonadales; family Pyrinomonadaceae; genus OLB17. The sequence goes on from JBGTJP010000121.1 coordinate 5,261, forward strand.
AGGCTCAGCACCTTCCTCGACCTGCGGCTCAAGCTCGACTTCCTTGACCATAACGATCGACGCGACAACGTTGTCAGGTCCTTCCTGGATCTCGATCCCCTCGCCGACCTTCAGGTCGGAAACGTGGATCGCATGCTCGGCGGTCAGCCCCGAAATATCTACATCGATCGATTCCGGTGTTTTCGCCGGTTCGCAAAGCACCTTTACCTCACGCATCGCCTGTGAAAGAACTGCGCCTTCTTCCTTTAAGGCTTCGGGTTCGCCAAGCAAGTGGATCGGCACGGTCATTTCGATCTTCTCGCCCTTTGAGAAGCGGCGAAGATCGGCATGGATCAACCGGCCCGTAACGGGATGTATCTGACGGTCCTGAAAGATAACGTCATTAACGCCTTCGCCGGCGACATCGAGCGAAAACACCGAGTTTACACCGGCGTCCGAACGCAGGATAGCCGCCAGGTCCTTTAGTTCGGCCACGGCCGCAAGGCTCTCGGTCCCGCCGCCGTAAATAACGACCGGGATCTTTCCGTCAACCCTCAGGCGACGCGAATCGTTCTTTCCGCGATTCGACCGCTTTTCAGCTTTGATAACAAATTTTTCAGCCATAATGTTTTCGTCCGTCAAACTTTAGTTTGACGCGGTTGAAACGGCAAACTGAAGCTTGCCGACATTCTAAATAAACAGCGACGAAACGCTTGTTTCGTCATGGATCGATTTGATCGCGGAAGCGAGCAGCTTAGCAACGCTCAAAACCTCGATCTTATCACTCTTGCGGCCGCCCATCGGGATCGTGTTCGAAACGATCACTTTCTTCAGGTGCGAACGGTCGATATTTTCTATTGCCTTGCCGGACAGCACCGCGTGGGTGAATACCGCAAAGATGTCGTTTGCTCCGGCTTCATAAAGGGCCTTTGCCACTTTGCAGATCGTACCGCCCGTATCGCACATATCATCGACGATCAAACAATTCTTCCCGCTTACGTCACCGACAATATTCATCACATCGGCCTCATTGGCCCGTTCGCGACGCTTATCGCAAAGAGCAAGGCCGGCGTCCAGACGTTTGGCATATGCCCTTGCCCGTTCGGCACCGCCGGTATCCGGTGCGACCACGATCAAATTCTCGATCGGGTTGTTGTTAAAATAATCGACCACGATCGGTGCGGCGTAAAGGTGGTCGACCGGCACATCAAAGAACCCTTGTATCTGCGAAGCATGCAGATCGACAGTCAATATCCGTTCGGCCCCTGCCTTGACTATCAAATTGGAAACCAGCTTGGCCGCGATCGGAACACGCGGGCGGTCTTTTTTGTCCGAACGGGCATATCCGAAATACGGAATGACAGCCGTCACCCTTTCTGCCGACGCCCGGACGAAAGTGTCCATCATTATCAGCAGCTCCATCAGGTTCTGATCGGTCGGCGGACATGTCGGCTGAACAATGAATACATCTGCTCCGCGAACATTCTCACAGATCTGAAAATTGAACTCGCCATCCGAGAACCTGTCGGTACTCGCCTTACCAAGGTCGCACTGAAGGTGGCTGCAGATCTCCTCCGCCAGTTCGCGGTGTGCGTTACCCGAAAATATCTTGATGCTGCCCGTTACGCTCATTCGTATTGGTGTCCGACAAACCTCAATGTTCAACAAACTTCAATTTGTGAGGCCGGCGAACTAATGCTCGCCGGACAGTACAATTTTCCGCGGATCGACAAACTGAAGTTTGTCGGACAGTTGTCGGAAACAAAAACGGCTGCCTTTTTTGAGGCAGCCGTCCCGATGTTCAAAATTGGCTGGGGCGGGAGGATTCGAACCTACGAATGCCGGATCCAAAGACCGGTGCCTTACCACTTGGCTACGCCCCAAAGCTAATTTCAGAAACTAGATCGGAAACGGCTGAAACAGGTCCCAAACAGTCCAACAAACTTCAGTTTGTTGACGCGGCAAACTAAAGTTTGCCGTACACCTGCTCGCGGTACGCATCCCGCGAAACTGCCGCTACGGCAAACTTTCGCCAGTTGACCTCATTGTCAAGGGCTTTATGTGCAGCTTGCCGTGTCTCTTCTTTGTCAAAAACCGCAAAAACGCTTGCTCCGCTTCCGCTCATAAGAGCGGTAACGGCCCCGAGTTCCAAAAGCGTCGTTTTTACCCGCTCGATCTCTGGATAACTCGCAAAAACCGCCTTTTCAATGTCGTTCCGAAGTAGGCCCTGTCTCAAACTAAGATTTCGGGCGTCCGAATGACAAACAATGAGAATACGTTCCGCATCCGCCGATGTCAAGTTTTGGGCTTCGAGCTTCGCAAAAGCCTTCGAGGTCGAAACGTGTTTGTTTGGTGTGACTAGCAGCAGATTTCCTTCGTCGATATCAGCTATCCGCTCAATCTCAGTCCCGCGTCCTGTTCCTATGGCGGTGCCGCCGTGCAAAAAGAACGGAACATCTGATCCTAGTTCGACCGCGATCGACTGTATCTCGTCGTCAGTAAGTTGTAACTCCCAAAGCCGCTGCAAACCAATAAGCGTGACCGCCGCGTTTGACGAACCGCCGCCGAGCCCGCCGGGCGAAGGAATTTGCTTTGTCAGGTGCATCCGCGCGCCGCCGCGAAAGCCGGCACGCTCTCGCAAAAGATTTGCAGCACGGACAATGAGATTTGCCGAATCGGTCGGGATCGCCTTGTTGCTGCAGGTAAGTTCGACGTCGTTGGCTTCGGCAAACTCGATTCTATCGTGCAGCGAAACCGTCTGCAAAACGGTAAAAAGCTCGTGAAAACCATCCGCACGCTTCCCTATCACCCGCAAATACAGGTTGATCTTTGCAAAAGACGGCAGAGTAAACGAAAACACCGCAATAGCATAAAAGCCACTGCGGTGAATGTCGAATCCCCCTGGGACCGCAGGCGTCCCGCCTGCATGAGTGCGAAGCACGAACAATCCGTGTCAAGCGACGATCTGAACTTCTAACCCGTTGACGCCGCAGAAGACGCGGCGTTGCAGGCGGGACGCCTGCGGTCCTAGGGGCGGGTCAGTTCCTGATAAAAACCTGCGTGAAATAATACTTCCCGTCCGCGGTTACGGCGAGGCCGACGGCTGTCTCGGTCCATTGCGGGTTGAGCATATTGCCGCGGTGCGAAGTGGACTCAAGCCATTTTTCGAC
>JBGTJP010000122.1:0-6008 GCA_041745075.1 Pyrinomonadaceae bacterium
CTCATCGTCACCGAATTCCCAATGTTCGAGCACGACGACGAGACTGATACCTACGTCGCGGCCCATCATCCATTCACCTCGCCGATGGACGAAGACCTTGAAATGTTCACAACGGCGGTGAATGACCCAAGCCAGCACCACCTTCTCGGAAAGGTCCGTGCAAAAGCCTACGACGCCGTTATTAACGGTTACGAATGCGCAGGCGGCTCGATCCGTATCCACCAAAAGGAAGTTCAGGCTCTCAACTTCAAGGCCCTCGGCATGACGCCCGAATCCGCACGCACGCAGTTCGGCTTCTTCCTCGACGCCCTCGAATACGGCACGCCCCCGCACGGAGGCTTTGCCGCCGGCATCGAACGCACCTGCATGATCCTCGTCGGCACCGAAAACATCCGCGACGTCATGGCCTTTCCAAAGACCGCTTCGGCGCAAGACCTGATGATGGACTCGCCCGGCGATGTGGACGAGGCTCAGTTGAAAGAATTAGGGATCGAAGTGTCAGCGTCACCTGAGTCGGCGGCCAAATGAAGGAAAATATTCTAGAAACGCGATTCGAAAGCGGCCTGGTGGTTCTGACGGACCGAATGGCCGGCGTGCGGTCGGCGACGCTTGGATTTTTTTACCGCGTTGGTTCGCGGAACGAACCAAACGACCTTAACGGCATTACGCATTTTATTGAACACTGCGTTTTTAAGGGTTCCGCAAAACGGTCGGCAATGGATATAGCGATCGAGCAAGACCGCCTTGGCGGCGGGCTTGATGCCTTTACCACGCACGAGGAAACCGGTTTTGTCATCAAGGTTGTCGATGATCAGTTTGACCGGGCGTTTGATCTGTTGGCCGACATGCTTGTCAGTCCGCGATTTGACGAAGCCGACCTCGTCAATGAACGGCGCGTGATCATCGAGGAAATAAAGATGAACGAAGATTCGCCCGAAGAAGTACTAGGCGATATCTTCCAACGCGAATTCTTTCCCGGCCACCAACTCGGCCTGTCGATCGCGGGTACCACTGAAACGGTGGAAACATTTGACCGCGAAACGACACGGAAGTATCACGAACAGGCATTTAACCCCTCGAACCTTATCATCGCGGCAGCGGGCAATGTCGAGCATGAGCGGCTTTTGAAAATGGTCGATTCCTCGGGCTTTTCGCCGCAAGCAGGGGTTCCTGCCGGTCCGGTCACGGCTCCTGCTTTGGCGGCTCCGATAATCGTCGAGCATCGCGGCGATCTCGAACAGGCCCATCTACTTATTGCAACACCGATGGTCGCGGCTCGCGACCCGCGTCGTTACGCGGCGGACCTGTTGGCCAACGCATTTGGCGGAGGAACGTCGAGCCGGTTGTGGCAAAAGATCCGAGAAGAACGCGGGCTTGCATACAGCGTTGGAGCTTCGACCGGTATGTTCAACGATTGCGGATTTCTTGCCGTTTCGGCTGCTACATCGCCCGACCAGATCGAGGAGGTTACCGATATCGTCGTCGAAGAGATGCGGGCGGTGGTCGCCGAGGGAATTACACAGGACGAACTCGACCTTATGAAAGATCAGGCCCGTGCCTCGATACTGCTCGGATTGGAAGATTCCGCCGGACGCGCCGCGACCCTCGCGCAATGCGAAATGGTCCACGGCCGCCAGATACCGGTCGAGGAAACAATCGCCAATTTGGAAGCGGTTTCAGTCGATGACCTACAGGAAATGGCTCGCGAATTTTTTCAATCAGAAAAATTGGCGTTTGTGGCCTTAGGCGATTTAGACAATCTGAAGATCGAACGATCTAAACTAACGATCTAAGCTGGAGCTTGCGTTCAATCCGTCAGGAGCGGGTTAAAGAATTTCAGACCTTCAAATAAGCGGAAATCTTTGTCAGATGTGGCGATTTTAGCTCCGTGTTCAATAGCAAGCCAGCAGGGTGCGCGTCCAAAAATCTTTGGCCCACTAATGACCGTGATGCAATGATGTCAGCGTTATATCATCATGAGGTTTTATATGGAATCGGGTCAGCCGTCCCTGCGTTCTCAAAACCTCGCAATCTGAGTGCGCAGGAGTCGCAGGTGCCGCATGCAAGCGTTTCGCTGCGATAGCATGACCATGTGAGGTGCAGCGGTGCGTCAAGTTCAATTCCCTTTTTAACGATCTCGGCTTTTGAAAAATTAATGATCGGAGTACGAATTTCGATATGAGTGTCGGGCTTTGTGCCGGTGGCTATGGTCTTTTGAAACGCCTCGAAAAACCCCGGCCGGCAATCCGGATAGCCGCTCGAATCCTCGGCGACCGCGCCGATATAGATCGCGTTTGCCCCGATCACTTCAGCCCAACTCACAGCGATCGAAAGCATATTTGCATTACGGAACGGGACATAGCTTGTCGGGATCTCTTTTGATTGGAGGTCGGCTTCGGTGACCTCGATATTTTTATCGGTCAGCGACGATCCGCCGATCTTTGCGAGATATTCGATAGAGACATCAAGCCGTTTCCCGACGCCGTAAAAATCGGCTATGTCATTGAATGATTTGCGCTCGCGTGCTTCGGTCCGCTGGCCGTAGGAAATGTGAAGAAATGCAAGGCCTACATTCTCCTCACGGGCGACCGCTGCCGTCACGCAGGAGTCCATTCCGCCCGATACGAGTACAACCGCCGTCATCGCTCCAGACCTTCCTGAAGTATCTGCGACAATTTCCAGATCATCGCAAGCCCTGGATTTTCCTGATGGTAGCCGGTGTAGGGCATATCATCGGTCGTGATGGCCATCGCGATACGGCCGCGGCGGGTGTACACGATGCCGACATCAGCACGAAGGCGGTCCAGGGCCCCGGATTTTGAAGCCACAGGGATTGTGTCCGGCGTCCCGCGGCCGATGCCGTCCTTATATTGCTGTCGTTTTAGGATGGCGATCATCTCGGCCGAGGCTTCTTTTGAAACAATCTCGCCGCGTTCCATCATTTCGATCAGCCGCACCATATCCCGCGGGCTCGAACGGCCAAGGCCGAACAACTTGTTCCGCGGTTCGTTCAGCCAAGCCTTCGAATCGCCGCCGCCTCCGATCTTTCGCAGCGATAGCGTGTCCTTCAGGCCAAGTTCGGCCATATAGTCATTGACGGAATCCGCGGTGACTTTATCGAGTACAAGGTTTGTCGCGGTATTGTCGGACACGACGATCATCAAGTGGACGGCCGTTTTCAAATCGATCTTCGTCCCGTCGGAAAACTCCGACAGAATGCCCGAACCGCCTTGCTTTTTGTCTTTCGTTAACTCGATCGACTCGTCCCACCTCAATTTCTCCTGAGCCACCTGATGGAATGTTTCGGCCATTATCGCAAGTTTGATGGTGCTTGCGGTCCGGACCTGCTCTTCTCCGCGGAGTGAGTATTCCTTGCCTGTGTCGAGGTTTTTTGCAAATATCCAAACCTTGCCCTTAAAATCGGCCACGGTCGAGTTGATCCTCTCGTCCAGCAACTGAGCCGGCTTCAGAGCAACTGGCCGCTGAGCCGTCGTTACGACGACGAGCAATAACGTCAAAAGAGCAAGGCTAACAGCGATTCGGTTCATAAGTTTTTCGTCTCTCTTTCTTTTTCCTTCCTGAATTGTCATCCGCCGCAAATCGGTTCGTCCCCATCAAGGCCGTAGAGGAACAAATCATCAAACTCCGCGAGCCTCGGCTCCCCAGATATACTTGTGAAGTTGTAGATTCAATCGGACATTCAGGCCGCTGCGAGATACGGCCTCGGCGATCTCTGCCAGGTTCGACAGGCCATGGACCGGCGAAACCAGTATCTCTTTTGCCCGGTTAGTCAGATCGTATTTCGCAATTGCGTCGGTCGCAAACTCCCAATCCGCCATATTGGCGATGACGAATTTTATTTCGTCTTTCTCCGGCCGCAGGCGTTCCAGATTCGGCCAATGATTTCGTTCCACCTCGCCAGACGCGGGGCATTTTATATCGAGAATTATTTTTGCCCGCGGATCGACTTCCTCCGTCGAAACAAATCCGCCCGTTTCGATCAGAATTTCGTAGCCGCGATCGCAAAGCTCAGTGATGAACGGGTAAACATTTTTCTGAGCGAGGGGTTCGCCGCCGGTCACTTCGACCAAGTTACAGCCAAAATCTGTGAGTTTAGCAAAGATATCGTCAAAGCCGACGTGATCGCCGCCGGTGAATGTATATTCGCTGTCGCACCAAATGCACCGCATCGGGCAGCCGGTCAAACGCACGAACGAACATGGCCGTCCGGCGTGAGAAGACTCGCCCTGGATCGAGAGGAATATCTCTGTAATGCGTAGGTTCATTTGAAAGATCAGCCACAGATTAGCACAAGTCAGAACCGCGTGGCTCGGCGAGCGGTTCTGACAAATCGACTGGTTTGCGATAAACTTCTGTCTATATGCGAGAGCAATTGAAACGATTCATCGAACAGATGGAAGAAAATTCCATCGCCATCATTCCCGCGGCCCATGAGGCAACGCGAAGTTACGACACCGAGTTCAAGTTCCGGCAGGACTCCGACTTTTGGTATCTGACTGAATTTCCGGAGCCGGACGCCGTTGCGGTGATCGATCCTTCGAGCAAAAAGCCTTACACGCTTTACGTCCGGCCGCGTGATCCTGAGATGGAAACGTGGTTCGGCCGCCGCGAAGGCGTCGATGGCGCGGTCAAGAACCACAAGGCCGACCGGGCGTTCCCGATCGAAAAGTTCGCGGGTGACCTGGCCAAACTGCTCGACGGCCACGACAAATTGTACTATCGCTTTGCCGTCGACAGCGCCCTTGACCGGCAAATACTTCAATATCTTTCGGGTCAGCGGCAGCGGCGTTTAAAGACCGCCTATCCGCCGCACACTATCATCGACCCGACGCTTATAATCGGCGACATGCGGCTGCATAAATCGGCCAAAGAGGTGGAACTGATGCAAAAGGCCGCGACGATCTCCGCCGAGGCCCATATTCTCGCGATGAAGAAGGCCAAACCGGGAATGAACGAATTCCAGATCGAGTCGCTGATCGAAGCCTATATGCGTCAGAACGGAGCCAGCGGCGTCGCATATAATTCGATAATCGGCGGCGGCGAGAACGCCACGATCCTGCATTATGTCGAGAATAATCGCCCGCTCAAAGACGGTGATCTTTTGCTCATTGATGCCGGTGCGGAATATCACGGTTACGCGGCGGACATCACGCGTACTTTTCCGATAAACGGCAAGTATTCAAAAGCCCAGCGTGAGGTTTACGATGTTGTACTCGACGTTCAGACGCAGTGCATTGAAGCCACCAAAACCGGAAACACGGTGGTGAAAAGGCAGGAACTTTCTATCGAGCTGCTTACCGAGGGTATGAAAAAACTCGGCCTGCTAAAAGGCAAGACGAAGGACCTGATCAAAAAGAAAGCTTACCTAAAATATTATATGCACGGCGTAGGCCAGTACCTCGGCCTTGACGTTCACGACGCCGGCCGCTATTTCACCGACCAGACAGCAAAGAACTCGCGTCCGTTCGCTCCCGGGATGGTACTAACGGTCGAACCTGGCCTGTATATCCCGCCCGACGACAAAACTGCCCCGGCCAAGTATCGCGGCATTGGCGTCCGCATCGAGGACGATGTTGCGGTCACAAAGGACGGCAACCTCAATTTGACTGCGAAGGTGCCGAAAGACCCCGATGAGATCGAAGCCTTGATGCGGAACGGAAATAGGAAATAGGCCGTTTGGCAGTGCAGATACGCAGCTTCGTCTAACCGCTTGCGCCCGATCAGGCGGTCGGCTCCGATCACCTCTACGTAATCGCAGCTTATGGAACAATTTCTTGCTACCGAGACCCTGATAATCGAGCTGCTGCTGATCGTTTCTCTGGTCGCTCTGGCCGTGCGGCGTCTGCGAATTCCGTACACGGTCGCTCTTGTGGTTGTCGGCTTGTTGATCACTTTTCAGCAGCCGCTTGAGATCGCCCTTACGCCTGAGCTGATCTTGTCTCTGTTTATCCCTCCGTTGGTTTTTGAAGCCGCATTTCATCTTGAAT
>JBGTJP010000123.1:0-14425 GCA_041745075.1 Pyrinomonadaceae bacterium
GTTTCACAAGCTGAAATTCGCCGATCTTCTGACCCTGAACCTCTCTGGTGTTGGCGTACGCGACGGATGCGTCGCGGCAGGCACGGATGACACCGGTAGCACCCGACGCGACCGTAAAACGCCCGTTTTCAAGCGAGAACATAGCGATCTTAAAGCCTTCGCCTTCGTTTCCGAGCATATTTTCCTTCGGCACCCGCACGTCCTGAAGCGAAAAATGTCCTGTATCGCCCGCCCTGATACCCATCTTGCCGTGCAACGTACCGCTCGAAAAACCGGGCATTCCCCGTTCGACGAGAAAGCAGCTTATGCCGCGATGATCGCGGACCTTCTGCTTTTCCTGATCGGTCCAGCAGAAGAACAAAAAATGATCGGCAGTATTACCTAACGAGATCCACATCTTCTCGCCGTTCAATATCCAATCATCGCCATCCCGCTTTGCATATGACCGCATTCCGACAACGTCGCTGCCGGCATTTGGCTCGGTCAATCCGAACGTCGCAAGTTTTTCGCCCTTCGCCTGCGGCACAAGGTATTTCTGTTTTTGCTCCTCGGTGCCCCAACTATAAACGCTGAGACTGTTCAGCCCAACGTGCACCGACATCGCCACACGCAAAAACGTATCGCAGGCTTCAAGCTCCTCACATACCAGACCGAGCGAGATATAATCAAAACCCGCACCGCCGTACTGCTCCGGGATGCAAACACCCAACAGCCCAAGCTCGGCCATCTTGTCAAAAACCTTCCGCTCAAAATGAGACTTCTCGTCCCATTCCTTTATGTACGGAGAAACCTCGCCCGCACAAAATTCGCGGACGGTATTCTGCAAAGCAGTATGTTCTTCTGTTAATTCAAAGTCGATCACAGGTTAAGCCTTCCTTTGTAAAATCGGTCTATATGATAGAATTTAGTTAGCAAAATCAATGCAACAGTTTATCATTCAGCACAAAATTCCGCGACAGCACGCGTACGGATTTCGCCGTTATGTATCTTAGAAAAGGCCTACTTATACTTTCGCTTGTTTTGATCCTCCTATGTTCGAAGGAATGGGCCCAAAACCGTTCAAACGAACCGATCCCGGCGATGCCGAAGCTGCTTTCGCAACGCGAGCAGGCTGACGTCCGTGAGCAATGGCTCAAAAAGCGGCTCGGTTCGCTGCTTTTGCCGATGATGAAACGGCACGGTATCGAGATGTGGATAGTGGTGAACGAAGAGTTTCACACCGATCCGGTAACGCCGCACATCACGCCGCCTATACCGATCGTCGGTCGACGCGACCTGTTCGTGTTTATCGACAAAGGCGAACGCATCGAACGCATCGCGGTTGTCCGCTACTCCGAAGAGCGGCTGAAGGATCATTACACGATGCTGCTCCCAGCCCGCGACAAATTTAATGAGACGATCAAAAAACTCGTCGATGACCACAAGCCAAAAACGATCGCCCTCAACATCGGCGGCACTCGCGGCCAGCAAAGCGGGTTGACCTACGACGGTTACAAATTCCTGGCGGATGCCCTCGGGCCTGAAAATGAAAAGAAATTTGTTTCAGCCGCCGACCTGCTGACCGAATTTTTTGACACGCGTCTACCCGAAGAACTTGAGCATTATCGCACAGCAGTGCTCGCGACCGATGTCATCACCCGCCGCGTCTTCTCAAACGAGGTCATCACGCCTGGCAAAACGACCGCCGGCGATGTCCGCTGGTGGATGCTGCAGCAGCTTAACGATCTTGGCGTGGACACATGGTTTCAACCCGATCTGCGGATACAACGCCAGGCGGTTCAAACCGGAACGACCAGCCAGTTTCTTAGCACGGCAAACGAATCCGACGTCATTCAACGCGGCGATCTGATCCACGTCGATTTCGGGTTGAATTATATGGGCCTCTCGACCGACTGGCAGAAGCACGCCTACGTCCTGAAACCGGGTGAAACGGACGCTCCGGCCGGATTGAAAGCCGCGTTGAAGAATACAAACCGATTGCAGGATATTATTTTCGCGATCGCCCGTCCCGGCATGACCGGGAGCGAAGTTTACGAAGCCTCAATGGCCGAGTGCAAAAAACAGAACATCACCTGCCAGATCTACTCACACCCGATCGGCGCGCACGGCCACGGACTCGGCCCATCAATTGATTTTCGTGGAAACATCGGCGGCGGTGCGAATAAGATCCTGCCCGGCTCATACGAATCAATCGAGCTGAACACCTCGACCGATGTGCCCGAATGGGGAAATCAAAAGCTAACGATCATGGCCGAAGACGACGCGTATATGACCGGTACGGGCTATAAATTCTTCCGTCCGCGTCAGACAGAATTTTATTTGGTCAAGTAGGCGGAAACACGACCGGTAGGGAGTGTGACCCTCGATTTCTGGATTCTTCCGGTTAGGTGCGATTGATGATTCCAGTCAAAAAAGCCTTTAGGATCATAGAGCGCGAATCAATGCCGCTTGGCACCGAACGTATTGATATTGATGAATCCATCGGGCGCATTCTCGCGGAAAATATAATCGCCGATTCCGATTTGCCGCCGTTCGACCGTTCGCAAATGGACGGATATGCGGTCAAGGCGATTGATACAAGAACCACGCCCGTGACGCTCGAAATCGTCGGCGAATCCGCCGCCGGTCGCGGCTGGCATCATAAGTTGAAAAAGGGCGAGGCGGTCCGGATAATGACCGGAGCACCTGTGCCACAAGGCTCCGATGCGGTCCAGAAGATCGAACTCACAAAAGAAGAAAATGGTTTAGTAACTATCTTCGAACCGACTGAAACCGGCCGCTTCATCATCAAAAAAGCCGCCGAGATCAAAAAAGGGGAAACAGTACTAAAGAAAGGGGGACTTCTCACACCCGGCAACATTGCCCTCCCAGCCGCTTTTGGCTATGCAAAAGTGAAAGGCGCGAAACGACCGCGTATTGCTATTTTTTCAACCGGGACCGAGATCGTTGAAATAAACAAAAAACCAAAACGTGACCAGATCAGAAACTCAAATTCGCTCACGCTCGCGTCGCTTTGCCGCGAGGCGGGAGCGGAACCCGAAATTTTTCCGATGATCGGCGATGACCTCTCCGATCTCAAATCTCAGATCTCAAATGCCGTGAAGAAAGCCGATATTTTGATAACCACCGGGGGCGTTTCGGTCGGCAAATACGATCTTACCAAACTCGCACTTCAGGAACTCGGTGCCGAGATATATTTTGACAAGGTCGCGCTAAAACCCGGCAAGCCCACGGTCTTTGGAAAACTCAAAAATGCCTTCGTCTTTGGCCTCCCCGGAAATCCGGTCTCAGCGTCTGTGACTTTTAGTTTGTTCGTTCGATTGCTGGTGAAGAAAATGCAGGGTGCTGTCGATACAAAACTTTCCTCCGCGCGCGCCGTAGTTGCGGACCGGATCAAAGGTACAAAAGAACGTGATAGTTACCTGCCATCCGTCGTCGAATTCGCTATGGACGGCAGGCTGAGGGTTTCACCTCTTCGCTGGCACGGCTCGTCTGATTTTATTGGCTATGCATCGGCGAACGCCCTGATTGTCGTCCCAGCGGGAAAGCCGTTGGAAGCTGGTGACATTGCCCAGATCCTTCTCCTCTAGTATTGACCGGCGAACTTTGCGTTCTTCGCGGCTTTGCGGGAAAATCAACCCTCATAAATGCCAAAACTTTCACATTACGACGAATCCGGTCGCGTAACAATGGTCGATGTCGGCGACAAACCCTTCACGGAACGAACCGCCGTCGCCTCCGCCAAGGTTTTGCTATCGCCGGAAACCCTAGACACGATTCGCCGGCAAACAAATCCAAAAGGCGACCCGCTTGAGATCGCGCGGATTGCCGGGATCATGGCCGCAAAGAAAACGCCTGAGCTTATCCCGCTCTGCCACCAGATAAATCTTTCAACGGTCGATGTAATCACTGAATTGACCGATTATGGCGTTCACCTGAACGCCACCGCCAAGACCGCCTCGCAAACCGGCGTCGAAATGGAAGCCCTTACTGCCGTGTCCGTCGCAGCACTTACCATTTACGATATGTGCAAGGCCGTTCAAAAAGACATCCAAATAAGAGAAATTCTCCTGGAATCCAAAACCGGCGGTAAAACCGATTACAGGCTGGGAACGCAGTGGCCCCCGCCTGCATGAGTGCGCAGCACGAACAACACGTAAGTAATCCGACAATGTGAGAGGCAAAAGATCTTCGCCGTAAAAACGCGGCGTTGGAGGCCGGGGCGCCTGCGATCCCAGGTTTTTCTTCCGAAAGGACGAACTTTCGGGTACAATAAACGTAAATCAGTATAGGGAACCTGAAGGAGCAATAAATCTATGAAATTCGAAATCGCCGAAGATGCCCGTCCGCAGATATATCTTTTGCTGGTCGCAACCGTGGTTAGCGTTGGCCTTTGGTTTCTTTCGGGCTACATTCCGCTGATAGGCTATTTGACCTATCCGATCCGTATTTTTGCCACGTTTGTCCACGAAGGCTCGCACGTCCTGGCCACGCTCCTGACCGGAAACACTGTGCAGAGCCTATCCGTCGCATATGACGGGAGCGGAGTTGTCTGGTCACAAGGTTCCGGTTGGTTCTCGCAGCTTCTTATATCAAGCGCGGGTTATGTCGGCACCACGGCGTTTGGTGCGGCGCTTCTCATTTGGATGCGTTATGGCAAATCGTCCCGCGCGGCCTTGTTTGCATCGGCCGGATTTGTCGGCGTGATGACCGTCATTTTCGGGATTCTGGCTCCGTTCTGGAATTTTCTGGCGAATGTCACATTTGGAAGCGTCGTTTTCACGGTATTTTCGGGTGCCGTACTGACGCTCGGGCTTGCTGCGATCGCCCGATATGCAAGCGCAAAATGGGCGAACTTCGCGGTTGCTTTCATCGCCGTCCAATGCCTTGCGAACGCGGTATTCGACATGCTGAACCTGTTTTTTATTTCGGCAACAAGCAGCCAGCAATCAGATGCCGCGAATATGGCCGCCGCGACCGGCATTCCATCGATCGTGTGGGTGTTTATCTGGATGGGTGTTTCCATTGCGATGATCTCGGTCGGCTTACGCGTTTACGCCATCAACCGCGCCAAAGCCGCGGCGGCAGCCGATTCGGTGTTCGAAGACTGATCCCTCTCTCAGTTATTCGATATCATCTATTCGTTATTCGCTATTCCGCAAACATCGTAAACGGAAGAGCGGTCGAGCATCCGGTTCAGCCCAAATGAAACATCTTTTCCTGACAATTCTGCTTGGCGTCTTGTCCCTTGCCATCAATGCGCAGGTGAAGAAGCCGAACCCGCCGCCCGTGAAAATTCCCTTCACGGAATCGCTGCAGGCGGTTGTCGTTACCACATCTGGTCCCTCGGCAATTCAAGGTAAAGCACGACTTTTTGAGCGAAAGTCAACAAGATCGAAATGGAAAAAGATCGGAGACGAATTCCCGATCGTCGTTGGCCGAAGCGGATTGGCATGGAGTTCCGATTCGGTTCCAGAACCGGCTGTGGAACCGATCAAAAAGGAAGGCGATGGCAAATCGCCCGCCGGGATATTCCCTCTTACCTTCGCTTTCGGCCGGCCTGATAAGCCCGGCGACGTCAAACTATCATACACAAAACTTGAGAATTACAGTGAGTGTGTGGACGACGTTTCATCCAGCCACTACAACAGGCTGGTTGACCGTTTGAAGGTAGGCAATTTCGACTGGAGAAGTTCTGAGAAGATGCTTGAGGTAGGGCCTCAGTATGATCTCGGCCTTTTCGTCGCACACAATTCATATCCTGTCCGGCGAGGCGACGGTTCGTGTATCTTTCTGCACGTCTGGCAGGACGCATCGACCGGAACCTCGGGCTGCACAGCAATGCGTCGCGACGATCTTAAACGGATCCTGGCCTGGGCCGACCCCGCAAAAACGCCGTATCTTATCCAGTTGACCGAGGCCGACCGTAAAAAGTATCAAAAAACGTGGAACCTGCCCAAATAACTCTCGGAGAATTTCCGGTCGGCTTTCGCCTGCTTGTGCGGTCGAAGAAGGACTGGCGCTTTGCCGTCGTTTCGCGCAAGACCGAAGAATTTATTTCGCTCTCGATCGCCTCGCCGACCGGTTACAATTATCGGGTTAAACGCCCGGCGAACCTCGAGGTCCTCCTTGACGGCTCAATTCCCTTTCTCACAGCAACCGAGGGCGACGGATGGCGCGACAATTTTTCAACCTACGATCTTCGCTGGTGATCACTTCTCAATGTTCACGCGACCGGCCGCGATTATCCGTCCACTCTGATCTTCCTGCACATACACAACATATTTCACATTCTCGGTTTTCCATGCCGGATCGGACGGCAGCTCGACGGTCCCGGTAAATTCGGTCGCCTTCTCGGGCACTTTTCCAAACGGAGTCAGCTTTCGAACGACCGATATGTGCGGCAGTTTTTTGCCTTTGTTATTTCCGGCATTCACATCACTCACCAGCCCGTCTTCAGCCGACGCAAGAACAGCCGTTCCGACCGTATGAGTTCCAAACCCCGTGATCGTCACTTCTGCCCGGCGGCCATTGACTTTTGCCGTTACGTCGGGTTTATCGGGCGCGGCGGCGGCTGCGATCGATTCGTTCGCTTTTTTTACATCACTCCCGACGAAATGGACCTTGCCGTCCACAACCATCTGCGGCGTGTACATCGATTCCGCACCCAGCCGCATCGCATACAGGTTCTGGCGGCGAGTAAAATCGGCGGACGAATATGCGTCCTTCCAGCCGCGGTCGTTGAAATAATCGACGTGATAACCGAGCGTGATAACATCGGCTCCCGCCACCGGCTGCTGCGTTTCAAGAAAAGCCAGCTGTCTGTCAGCCGACGGACAGTTCGCGCAGCCTTCTGATGTGAAAAGCTCAACAAGAACGGGTTCCCGCGTCCCCGGCGGCTTTGACGGCTGGGAGGATGAGGGCTCGGCCTTTTTGACATTGTCTTGCGGTGCGCACGACGACGCCACAAAAACCAAAGCGAACAAACAACCGATTGCGACTGATCTCATATAACCTTAGGATACCAGAAAAATTCAGATACGCTCGATGCTGAAAAGAGACGAAGGCCACTAATGCATGAATTAGAAAGCGGAAGTTTCCCTTCTCGATTCGTGCATTAGCGGCTTATTTTCTTTGGACTTGTCCTAGATCAGCCCCTTACAGCGTTTATTTTTCCGACCGCCATCACACGTCCGCTTCCATTTTCCTGAATAAAGACGATGTATTTGAGCTGATCCTTTTTCCAGGCCGGGTCCGATGGAAGCTCGAAAGAATATTTGAAACTAGTCGCCGTGTTGGAAAGCTGTCCTATTGTGTTGAGCTTTCGTACAACCGAAATATGCGGAAGCTTAAGGCCGCCGTTCTCGCCGCTTTTGACGTCGGTAACAATGTTGTCCTCGGCCACTGCCAGATACACGGTGGCACTCTCGTGTTTCGGAATATTCCCGATCTCTACATCGGCACCGCTTCTGGTAAGTTTAAAATCGACCCTCGGCTTTGGATTTGCAGCGGCTTTCGCGATCGCATCGCTCGCCCTGCCGGCGTCGCTTCCAACAAACTCCGCCTGGCCGTCCACGACCATCTGCGGCGTGTAACTAGAGGTAAGCCGCAGTCTCTCAACATAGCTGTTTTGTCGTTCGCTAAATTCCGCAGAAGAGTATTTGTCTGCCCAGCCCATGCGGTTCCAGTAATCAACGTGAAACGCGAGCGTTATCACTTCGGCTCCGCCAACAGGCTGCTGCTTTTCCAGAAACGCAAGCTGCCGGTCGCCCGGCGGACAGCTTGAACAGCCTTCCGATGTAAATAGTTCTACCAAAACCGGTTCACGCACAGCGGTTGGCTCTGCCATCGCTCCCGGATCCTCGCCCGCGCGATCCTCCGCCTTCTGAACCGCACACGAAAATAGGGAGGATGCCGCAAAAAAGATCAAAAATATTGCTAGCTTCATATAGAGGAAAATACCCGAGCCCATCATGATTATTCCAGCTTTGAGCGGGTAGGCCTATTTGTTAGAATCTAGTTTTGGCCATTGCCCGGGATTTTGAACTATGCGTGCTGTAAAGACTAAGGAAGAAGGAATCGAGATCCGCGGAGCGCGCGTTCACAACCTTAAGAATATATCCGTCTCGCTTCCGCACAATAAATTGACCGTCGTCACCGGGGTTTCCGGTTCGGGCAAATCGAGCCTCGCCTTCGACACGATCTATGCCGAGGGCCAGCGCCGCTATGTCGAATCGCTCTCGGCTTATGCACGTCAATTTCTTGAGCGAATGGACAAACCCGATGTTGACGAAATAACGGGCCTTGCCCCGGCGATTGCGATCAGGCAGAAGAATTCGACCAAAAATCCGCGTTCGACGGTCGCGACGCAAACAGAGATCTATGACTATCTGCGCTTGCTTTATGCTCGGGCAGGGCAAACGTTTTGTCATATTTGCGGCCGTGAGGTAAGAAAGGATTCGCCTGAATCCGCCGCCGACGAGGTGCTGGAATCGCTCGCCGAAGGTACCCGTTTTTACGTGCTGTTCCCGGTACAGGAACACCTTCAACCAAAAACCGCAAAGGGCAGATCCAAAGCAAAGACCAAGGCTGTTTCACAGAGCATGAGCACAGGAGCGTTCCTCCTAATGCTTTTGCAGCAAGGTTTCTCGCGACTTTACCGGGCTGGCGAAACGATCGAGTTAAACCAGCCCGAAGACTATAAATTTGATGATTTTGAGGGAACCTTTGTCCTCATCGACCGCCTCTCCGCTGCTGCGGATACTCGTCAGCGGCTTGTAGACTCCCTCGAGATCTGCTTTCGCGAAGCTCATTCGGCGGTAGTAGAACAGGCTTTCCAGCCTGTTCAGCCGAAAGCTGCTCGACAGGTCGAAAAACCTGTCGTACTCAGGTTCTCGGATTCCTACGTCTGCAAATACGACGGAACCCGGTATGATGAGCCCGAACCGCAGCTTTTCAGCTTTAATTCGCCCTACGGGGCGTGCCCGACCTGTCAAGGTTTCGGCAACACGATCGGCGTTGATTACGGTCTCGTGATCCCGAACCCGCTTCTTTCGATCAAGGAAGGAGCCATTGATCCATTCTCGCGTCCGCAGCATGCCTGGGCCCAGAAAGAACTATTGAAATATGCGGCAAGCGCCTCGATCGACGTCAATATGCCCTATGCCGATCTGCCCGATTTTCAGCAGAACTGCATCATTTACGGCGACACAGGATGGCGCGGCGTTCAGGGATTTTTTCAGTGGATGGAGACGAAAAAGTACAAGCTTCACGTCCGCGTCTTCCTGGCGAAATATCGCGGTTATACAAAATGCCCCGACTGCGGCGGGGGCCGGCTGAGGCAGGCGGCTCGTGACGTCAAGATAGGCGGCAAGTCGCTTCCCGAGATCGTGGCATTGTCGATAGCCGACGCCCATCGCTTTTTTCTCGACCTCGAATTACACGACGAACGAAAGAAGATCGCCGAAAAAGTGCTGCTCGAGATCGAACGGCGATTAAAGTTCCTTGTCGAGGTGGGACTTGAATATCTGACGCTCGACCGAATGGCGTCAACATTGTCCGGCGGCGAAGCCCAGCGCATTCAGCTTGCTACCAATCTTGGATCGCTCCTGGTCGGCACGCTCTATGTCCTTGATGAACCGAGCATCGGGCTTCATCCCCGCGACAACGCGCGGCTTATCAAGATACTCGAAAATCTGCGCGACATCGGCAACACGCTCGTAGTCGTCGAACATGACGAAGACACGATGCGGGCAGCCGATCATATTATCGACATTGGCGTTTTTGCGGGCGAACTAGGCGGCGAACTTGTTTACCAGGGCGATTTTAAGGGCTTGGCGAAGGACGAACGCTCACTCACGGCCAGATACCTTCGCGGCGATTCCGAGATAAAGACGCCTCAGAAAAGACGTCCGATGCTGGACAAGATCGAGATCATCGGGGCCCGCGAACACAACCTGCGGAACGTGACCGTGGATATCCCGCTTGAAATGCTTGTTTGCATAACGGGCGTGTCGGGCTCGGGTAAATCCACGCTGGTGCATGACGTGCTTTACGCTGGAATAAAGAAGCAACGCGGCGAGTGGCAATCGCAGGTCGGTTTATTCAAAGGCATAACCGGGGCCGAAAAGATCGACGATATTGTTCTGGTTGACCAGTCGCCGATCGGCCGAACACCGCGCTCAAACCCGATCACGTACATCAAGTCTTACGACGCGATCCGCGAACTGTTCGCCGGAACAAACGGAGCGAAAACGAAGGGTTTTAACGCTTCGCATTTTTCTTTCAACGTTCCCGGCGGACGCTGTGAAACCTGCCAGGGTAGCGGGACCGTTACCGTCGAAATGCAGTTTCTGGCCGATGTTGAGTTGACCTGCGAAGACTGTCGGGGCACGCGGTTTCGCGAAGACGTGTTGAACATAAAATATAAAGGCAAGAGCATTCACGACGTACTTCAATTGACCGTTCGCGAAGCCATTTTGTTCTTTAAGGACACAAAAAAACTCGTCACGCGGCTTAAGGCATTGGATGATGTCGGTCTTGGATATTTGCGGCTTGGCCAGTCAGCCACGACCTTGAGCGGCGGCGAAGCCCAGCGGGTAAAGCTGGCCTCTCATCTTTCGCAAAAAACACAGATAAAGACCCTTTTTATCTTCGACGAACCAACGACCGGCCTGCATTTTGAAGATGTAAACAAATTGCTGACCGCCTTCCGTGCCTTGATCGACAGCGGCGCAAGCCTTGTTGTCATTGAACACAATCTGGATGTGATCAAAACCGCCGATTATGTGATCGATCTCGGCCCGGAAGGCGGCGT
Source organism: Pyrinomonadaceae bacterium (assembly GCA_041745075.1). GTDB lineage: Bacteria > Acidobacteriota > Blastocatellia > Pyrinomonadales > Pyrinomonadaceae > OLB17. The sequence goes on from JBGTJP010000123.1 coordinate 10,817, forward strand.
CGGAGGCGGTGAAGTTGTGGCTGCGGGAACACCTGAAGAGATAGCAAAAAGCAAACCGTCGCATACCGGAACCTATTTGAAAAAAGCTTTATAGGTCGGATGTTTGCGTTTTTCGTTGCAGCTATTTGAAGTTGCTGCGAGCGCAGTCTTTCTTCGAATACGGACACTCGCCCACCTGCACCCATTCGTAAAAGTCGTTCGTGCTTCCTTCAACTGCATACACCACTTTGTTGATGGTTGGAAATTGCATCAGCGTAGCGTCCGTCATCGCAAAAAAGCCACCGCCGCAGCTCGATGTGGCATTGCCCATTTGTCGAAAAGCCAATTTGGTGAAGTTAACGTAGGCGGTGCCGTTCTTCAAATTGACGCTCTTGAGAATGCCGTTCGTTTCGGGTGGACCAAAGCCGGAGAAATCCTTTGCCTCTTCGGGTGTCGGCCCTTTCAACAATTCTTTTAGCGCGGCGGTAGCAACGGATGCCGTCTTCGGGATTGTACGGGAAACGGGCAGGACCTTTTTGCAGTCCTCCCATTGCGGATCGACCTTGTCTGGATGAAAGAAAACTTTAACCGTCGTCGTTTCGGCCTTCTGGCCAACGACGATGGGAAGAAACAAAGTGAATAGCAGAATCAGACCGGTAACGTTCTTCATTCCTAATCATCTCCAAATTTTGCCCGCCAGATCGGGGCGATCTGTTCCATCACTTTGCAATCGCAGTAACCGCCGTTGCGGGTTAGCCAGCTTGTGATCTTGCCAAACTCCAGCCGGTTTTCCATCATGAACCGCATTGCAAACTGAAGGCTGTGATTGCATTCGTTTTCGAACAGCTCGTCCTCGATAAAATCGATAAGGCCGCTGATCGTTTCCGGCCCCGCGGGCAGTGTATCGATAAAGGCCTGAAGCTCTTCACCGCTAAGCTGTTCGAGATTCTCGATATCGCGTTTCTTCAAAATTGCCATAAAATTAGTTTAGCCACGGCAGATCACAGAGAAGAAAAATTAGCCGCGTATTCTTGACGGCTAAATTTCCGCTTCCCGAACCCTCATCATCTCAGCCCGCTCGGCTTCTTCGATCTCCTTTCGTTTAACACCTTCGCGGCCATCATACGTCAAAAACTTTGGCAAGAACAAAGCGGCTCCCGCCACGCTTGCAACACATAGAATGCCGCCGGAAACCAGCGCGGCCTTTACACCAAAGCTTTCGGCAACGATCCCCATCTTAGCACTGCCAAGCATCGGCCCGGTCAGGTAGCTCATCATTTCGATGCTGGCTAGGCGTCCGCGCAGATAGTTCGGGATCGTCTGATTCCATATAGAGCCTCGAAAAATGCCCGAGATCATATCGAAAAATCCAGCCGCGAAGAGAAAAGCCAATGCAAGAACCAGGCTGTTAGAAAGACCGAAAAATATGATCGCTACGCCCCATAACGCCGCGGCGACGGTTACCATCAGCCCGTGCCGATGAATGTTTCTCGTCCAGCCCGACGTCAAACTCGCGGTCAAAGCTCCGAATGCGATCGCCGCCGGAAAGAACCCGACATACTTGTCGCCGTAGATCACCGCCAGAGCAGGGTACAACGCCTGCGGCATGGCGAAAAACATTGCCGCAATATCGATGAAATATGTACCGACCAGCTCCTGTCGGCTAAACGCGTATTTCCATGCCCTTTTAATCCCTTGCCAACTTGGCCGTTCAGCATTGTCGGGCGACGGCACCGCTGAGATCGCATAGACAGCGTAGATCGTACCCGCAAAAGTCACGAGGTCCAATGCATACGCGATCGACGGCCCGAGTTTTACCGCAATGATCCCCGCGATCGCTGGACTGATGATCGCTCCGATACTCCAGCGGATCGAGTTCAAGCCCATCACCGCCGACATTAGATCGGGTGGGATCACTTTCTGAATAAACGATTCGAACGCGGGCCGCTGCACCGCCGCCAAACCGGCGTGAAGTGCGACGCAAATAAACAACACCCAGATCTGCGGCCTCGGCAGGAGCGAATTTACCAGGAGAATGGCCGAAGCAATTCCCTGTCCGAATTCGGTTAGCCGCAGCAATCGCCGCTTGTCAAAAAAATCCGCCAATGCCCCGCCGACAAAGGCCAGGATCACCATCGGCACAAACTCGGCCAGATAAATATATCCGACCATCGCCGACGATCCCGTTAGCTGATACATCTGCCACGGTACGACGATAAAGGTCATCATCGACCCGAAAAACGAAATAAGCTGACCAAAGAAAAGCAGCCGGTAATCACGGGAAACTCTTAACGGTGACAGGTCAAGCAGCATAGGGGTCGACGGTGAAACGAGTCATCGTGTCCGATAAAGCAAATAGTCGCCATTTCGTCGGATCATTTCGCAGTTTGTGCAAGTTTGTTCCGTGCTGATCGCTACCCCACCAGCGGGCGGCCGTTTTCCGTAAGGCAGATGAATGAATTCCTCGATTTCACGCCCTTCTAGCGTTGCGTACCAGAACGAGTGAATATACGCGGGCCCCCAGTAACCGTCAACAAGGTATATCGGCCGCAGTGGTTGGCTGACCGCCTGATCGTAGAGGGGCTTATACGCCGCGTCAAAGACATAACCCCGTTTGCCGCCTTCGCGGTTGTAGTTCCAATGAAAATATGCCGCTTCGACGGTGCCAAAGACGAGCAGCACCGCCAAAAGGCCAGACTTTGGCATCTGCCACGAGATTGCGCCGTTTTTGGTCTGCCCAGTTCTGCTAACCGCGTGATCCGTTCCTACCTCGCCGTCTTGCCGTCCTTCCAGGAGCCAGGTCAACGACGGGATCGTTAGAACCATCAGGAAGACCGGATACGCTATCATCCGCAGCGTGTGAAAGCTGTCAACCGTCAATGAACCGGGGACGACCGACGCAAACATTCCGAAAATGACGTACCACCACCAGGAATCTCGGCGATGCCTTGCGATCACGGCCGCAATGCCGCCGATGGCGAGTACGAATATTGAAATATAAAAGCTGCCGTAGGCATCCGGCAGGTGATGGCGCGGATTGATATCGCCCGCCAGCAGCATCGTCAAAGGATTGATGTCTTCGAAAAACCGCCGAATAAAATTTGCGGCGATCTCGACGTACGTGCTCTCTGGCTTGATGTACGAGAGCAGGTAGAATCGAGAGGTAAGAGCCGGGTTTTGGACAATGTAAACGATCAGCGGCACCAGGGACAAACCAAATATCACCCAAACTTTCAGCACCGACACCATCCGCCGCCGGTTCACCGCAAATACGATCAATCCTCCCGCAAGCAGCGGCCCAAGCAGCCGCCCGATCGTATAGCTATAGGTCAGGAGCGTTAGTGACAGCCCTATCGCGCTTGTGTCCAACAGATTCCAAACCTGTTTTCTCGATGCCCGAAAGACCGACCATAGCAGCAAGACGACCGCCATTGGGTAAAAGAATGTTTCAAGCACGAGTCGCCCCACCTCGAACAGCCATGGAGTAAGCAAGGCGAAGCCGCCTACAATGATCCCGATCGTATTCCGGCCAGAAATTCTGCGGGCCAATAGACCCAAAAGCGCGCAAGCACCGAACATACAGGCGGCCGCAAAAAGGCGTGCTGTCAGAATGCCAGGCCCGAAGATCTT
>JBGTJP010000124.1:0-3945 GCA_041745075.1 Pyrinomonadaceae bacterium
TGAACTATTGCCCCTTTGCGTAGTAACCCTGCCGTGCCCGAACCCTAGAATTACCAGGCGATGTCAGGCCAACGTCGAGCTTTACGAACTTGTTCACCGGAAATTCGGACTCCGAATAATACTGGACCAAATACTGTGCCCGAAGTTCGTTCGCCAGTTGGCGGAATATTTTTTCCAGAACCTCGGTGTTCTTTTTCATATTGGCTACGTTGTCCATGTCCTTCTTTGTGTCGATCGGCTGAAATTTTGGCAGGAACGCGGTGCCGCCGGTCTCATCGGCAAATTTTTGCATGTTTGCCTGGCCGAAAACACTGATCTTGTTCAATTGAAATGAACTCCCCGCCGGATTTATGGAATAAAAAACCGTGTCGGCGTTCTGCAGCGATTTCGAGACCAGAACCCGCTCCTTTAGGCTCGCTTCGTCGCGGCTGGCAACGGTGAGTTGATAAAGCGTCTTTGTGTCAAGCGTATTCACCTTGGCACCGGCTTTGGCGTAACCGGCCTGGATCGCCCTGGCTATTCGCGTGCTGTTCGTGTCCTCGCCGTCCGAAATAACGACCATAACGCGTCTTGTGCCGTCCGGTGCGTTCCTGCGTAAGAATTCCGCCGCCGCCGAAACCGAATCGTAAAAGGCCGTAAATTGCTTTGTCGGCACGATCGACCTGATCGCCTTAACCGATCTTTCCGCCGTCTCCCGCGACGATACGAGGAGCGGATTAGCTCCCACGGTATAGATCGTCGCCCGGTCGTCCGGTTTCATGACCTCCTGCAAAAATTTTGCCGCCGTCTCCTGCTGAAACTTGAACATCGGGCTGGTCGTGGCCGAAATGTCGAAAAGCAGCGTTATTTCAAGCGGCACATTTTCCGCGCTTCCCACGCTTTCGATGGCCTGCAGGCGGTTTTCCTCCTTTATCTGAAAGCTTTCGGGTTTCAGGCCCAGTATCGGCTCACCGTTCGAATCGGTCACCGAAACAGGCACAACAACCAAGCGGGAACTGACCTTGATAACGTCGCCGTCATCCTTTGCATCGGGCGTCGGTGTAGGCGTCTGCGCCGCCGTTTGCGTGATAAGGGAAGCGGCAATACCAAAAAACAGGCTTAGCAAGAAGGTTATCCGGGATATCATAATTCAATTTGTACCCATCGGGCCGAACGGTCTGCCCATAAGCTTAGAGGGCACTACGGAGAAAAAGGTTTCAACCGTTCTCGCCGTAGTGCCCTATGTTTTTTACTCTAAAAGTAGAACAGCCTTAGTTGCCGTCGTCCGGAGTGACCGAGCGAACCTCAACATTCTGGTTCATCCCCCGGCTGACAAGCAGCTTGACCTCAACACGCCGATTCTGTTCGCGGCCCTCTCGGGTCGAGTTATCGGCAACCGCCTGCAATTCACCAAAGCCATAAGACTGGCCGATACGGCGAAGCGGAACATTATGGTTCTCGACCAAATAGTCGATAACGGCCTGTGCGCGCCGCTGGCTCAAAGCTTTATTCTTTGCCACACTACCCTCGGACGAGGCGAAGCCGGTGATCTCTATAACATAGCCCTTCATCGTCATTGCAGCGGAGGCAACTTCATCCAACGAGGCTTTTGCATCCGGCGAAAGAAGCGAGCTATTTACTCGGAAGTTGACCGTCGCGGTTGACTGTACAACATAGTCGTCCATTGCAGTGATCCGTTGATTCGTCGCATTGACGCCGGCAATTGCCGCATCAGCGGTTTCCTGAGCGGCCTTTGCACCGCCGCGGGCCGCATTTGAAATAGCCATCAACTCATCGATTTGGCCCGAGACGCGTTTGGCGTTCTCTTCCGCCTCGGTCAAGCGGGCTTCGGTCGGTGCAACGCGGCTGTCGATCGACTGAGACACACGGAAATCTCCTTTGTCGAACCTTATTTTGGTTGCGGCAAGAGCGCCCGAATTGTCACCGCGTCCTTCCGCTTCAAGGTAAAGCCCGCGAACGAGTTGGTTGTAAGCGACCCGGTCGCCACCACCAAAAAATCCGCCTTTGGTCTTAATGCTAGCTTCTGGTGCAATGACCACGCGCGTCTCGACGCCCACCGAATCCTTGATAACCACGCTTTGGTCGTCCTGTGCGGTGATCACACCCTTGATCTTATATTTCTGGCCGGGCGCCAAATTCCGAACCTGCGCATCCTGTGCTAAAACGCTGAAAGCACCGATCGCCAGGGTCAAAGCTAATACTGTTAATCTCTTGATCATAATCTGAACTCCTCCAAACCTAAAGAAAATGCTGAAAATTAAAGCTGTGTCTGATCGCCATCCTACCCCACCAAACATCCGGTCGTGATAACGCCAAAATATCTCAAAATCAATTCGGCGACCAAAAACTTAAAAATAAACAGGGCGATAACCTCAGCCGCAGACTAAGTTATCAATAACCGTGCCAGACCGGATCAAATCGAAATACATTGCCCTAATCGTTGTATGCATGTAGGTTAAGGGCCGCGACGGCCAAATTTGCCGCGAGATCGCATGTCTGTATTAGATACACTGGTCAACGTAAAAGGTTAGTTGTGTTCCGTTTTCGTACAGTTGTGGCTGTTAAAGATTGGAAATATTGGATAGAACAGGCGTCTGTGCGAAAGAATACACAAAACGGCGCCTTTTGCCAAGAGTTTTTTTGGTTCCAGGCAGCTTTTTATTTTTCTAAAGAGAAAAATCGCTCTTTTCAAGATAGTCTTTCATAAACGCAAGGAACTTCTCCGCATCGGCCCCGTCCACGATGCGATGGTCGTAGGTCAAAGCGAAATAGGCCATTGTGCGGACCGCTATGTAATCATCGCCTTCGGGAGTCGTAAGAACTCTCGGACGTTTTTCGATCGTCCCGACACAGAGTATCGCGACCTGCGGCTGGTTTATGATCGGAGTTCCGTAGAGTCCGCCGAACACACCGGGATTGGTTATAGTAAAGGTTCCGCCGGAAGCCTCATCCGGGCTAAGTTTTTTTGCCCGCGCGCGGTCGGCCAGATCGTTAGCGGCAAGTGCAAGCCCTGAAAGCGAAAGTGTGTCCGCCCTTTTGATGACCGGCACGATCAGGCCCCAGTCCAGTGCGACCGCCATACCGAGATTGATATCGCCCTTGTAGATAATGTTTTCGCCGGAAACCTGAGCGTTAACGATCGGGAATTTGCGGATCGCGTTCGTCACGGCCTGGAAAATGAACGGCATGTAAGTGAGTTTGGTGCCGTAGCGGGACTGAAATTCGGCCTTGTTCTCGTCGCGGAATTTGGCGACGGCGGTCATGTCGATCTCGTAAACGCTGGTCACGTGGGCCGACGTTTGCTTTGAGAACGTCATATGTTCGGCGATCTTCTTCCGCATTACCGACATTTTTTCGACCCGGTCGCCCGCCGAAGGTGCCGCAACAGCGGCCGCCGGCTGTGCCGCAGATGTTTTCGCCGGTGCGGACGCAGGCGTCGCATGGCCGACAAGGAGGTCTTGCGGCCTTAGAGCGGCTCCGGTCTCGATGAACGACATAATGTCGTCCTTTGTCACGCGGCCGCTGATGCCGCTCCCGGAAATGCGGGTTATGTCGATTCCGTGCTCTTTGGCGATGTTCCGGACCAACGGGCTTGATTTAGTACGCCTGAGCTCATCCACCGAAGCATTGCCGTTCGACCGGCCGTTGCCCGTACCGGCTGCGGCTGCTTTCGCAATTGGCGGCGCCAAGGGCTCGGGCATTGCGGGTGCAGCCGCCGTACCCGGTTGATTTTGGTCCTGGGGCTTAGGACTTGGGACTTGGGACTTGGGACTTGCGACCGCGCCGCCCTCAGCCCCGACGAGGGCCACGACCGAGCCGACCTCGACCGTTTCACCCTCATTGGCCTTTATCTCCAACAGCGTTCCGGCAGCAGGCGAAGGCACCTCGGCATCAACCTTATCAGTAGAGATCTCAAGCAGCGGCTCATCCTTTTCGATCTTTTCA
>JBGTJP010000125.1:0-5791 GCA_041745075.1 Pyrinomonadaceae bacterium
TTATATCGAATTGATTCCGAACATCTTACGCGAATTCCGCCGCCAAGTGAAATAAATATCCGTGCTAAGATTTTTTCTAATGCGAGAGATAGATATTCCTTTGGACTTGCTGGTTGAGCGCTTACTGAGGCTAAAGGGCGAGCGGAATATCTGCCTGCTCGACAGCTGCGGGGTTGGCAAGACCGGTTCGAATCTTCTGATAGCGGGGATCGACCCGGTCGAAACGCTCGCTATCTCGGACGATGATCCCGAGTATCTGCTCAGTGAATTTGACAGGCACCTGGGAAATAGCGGTCTTGCGGCTGTTTTTACGATGTCGTACGATCTTGGGCTGAAGCTGAATAGAGTTGCCGGCAAATTTAGTGACGCGGCCGAACCCGACATATTTTTTGCACTTTTCGACGGCCTGATAATTCATGACTATAACCGCCGGCAGACGTTCATCTCGGGCCGCGCGGACAGATCCCGCGAGATCGAAGAACAGCTTTTGGAAAAAACGGCTGAGCCGCCGCGTGCGAATGCCCTTTCACAAGCCGCAGTGTCAAATTTCACCCGCTCCGAATATTCAAAGCGGGTGAATGAGATAAAGGAACTCATTCGTGCGGGCGAGACATACCAGGCCAATCTCACTCAGCAGCTTAAGGTATCGCTCGGCGACGGCTTAACACCGGCGAACATTTTTCGCGATCTGCGCCGCGATCATCCGGCCCCGTTTGCGGCATATATCAACCGCGGAGGATCGATCGTCGTCTCGGCGTCGCCGGAGCAGTTCCTGTGTGTCGAGACCTCCGGTACTTATCGAACGATCACCGCCTCGCCGATCAAAGGCACAACGGCGCGAGGTTCGACAAAGAACGAAGACGACGCACTGCGGGCGGAATTGCTGGCAAGCGAAAAAGACCGGGCGGAAAACACGATGATCGTCGATCTGATGCGGAACGACCTTGGACGGGTTTGCAAGTTTGGCAGCGTCGCGGTCGAGGACCTGTGCAGCTTAGAAAAGCACCCGACCCTCTTCCACCTTGTTTCCACTATCCATGGCCGACTGCGTGATGACACAACCTATTCGGACATTATCCGGGCGGTCTTCCCGTGCGGCTCGATAACGGGTGCTCCAAAAATTCGGACAATGGAGATCATCGACCGATTGGAAACCGCGCCCAGAGGCCTTTCTATGGGAGCAATTGGCTGCCGCATCCCGGCCGGCACATTCGGCATTCCCGAGGCTTTCGAGATGAGCGTCGCCATCCGCACCATGGTGATTCGCGACAACACCGCGCTTTTCAACGTCGGCGGCGGAGTCGTTATCGACAGCGACCCCGGCCGCGAATACGAAGAATCGATGCTAAAGGCAAAGGCACTATTAAGAGCTTTGAATTCAAAAATTCCTTCTTGACCGATCTTTCCAGGAACAAATTTTCTTTTTCGGTGTCCAATTATCTGCACACCAAACCAAAGGAGGAACCAAATGTCAAAACCCGAGATCAACGTCACGCCGCTTATTGATGTTCTGCTTGTCCTGTTGATAATTTTCATGGTCATCACTCCGGTAAAGCCGAGTGCCTTTAAGGCAAAGGTGCCAAGCGAACCGACCAAAGACCCGCGTGTTGATCCTGCTCCTGATACGCTGGTTGTCGTAGTTGAAGCGGATTCGAGCCTTCGTCTGAACGCGGAATCAGGGCTTGGAGCTGTTGGCGATTCGCAAAAAATGACCGAACGGCTGAAGCAAATATTTGATCAGCGGACCGCAAACTTCGGTTTTTCATCGTCTGGTGACGGCACAATCCCAAAGGCAGTATTCATCAAGGCTCCGCGGGGTATCGATTACGGCAGCGTGGCAAAGGTTGTGGATGCCGTAAAAATGTCCGGTGCCGAACCGATCGCTCTCCAGATCGACGAACTTAATTAGGTCGTCCTAAAATCTCTGGAAACGCATCAAAGCAGTGTGATATTATTTTGGCGGACGGCCTGTTGTCCGTCCACCGCATAAACCACTCTCCTTTTGCGTATCGCCTGAGATGGCCAATTATTACGAAACGTTAAAGGTTTCACAAAAAGCGTCGTCCACCGAGATCAAATCGGCATACCGGCGGCTGGCTCGAAAACTGCATCCCGATAAAAACAACGGCTCCGAAGAAACGGCCCGGGCATTTGCTGCGATCGCCGAGGCTTATGAAGTTCTTAGAAACCCTGGCGAGCGAACAAGGTACGACAAAAGACTTCTTCAAGCGCAGTTCAGTAATACATCGACCGGAGATTCGGTCTTTGCCTCGTCGAATTCGCATGCCCAGCGTTGGCGCCAAATGGTTTACGAGCACCGATATAATGAGATCATCAACCGAATGATCGCGGAAGAACGCCGGGAGGCAATGGCCCTGCAGAAAAGCATCTTTCCCCTGGCCGCACTGTTCGTCTCTTCGCTGGTCGTTGGGATCTTCAAACCGCAAATTTTCGCCAACTCCGCGATCATTGGAAAGATAATCGTTGTCACGCTGTTTGTCGCGGGCCTTATACATTTGGTACGCCGGATCCGCGAGGTTTTTGAACGTTACACTTATCACCTTGACGACATCCACGATTCGATCCTCGACGGAAGCGAGCCCGTCGTGAAACCTTATTCCCGGTTTGCGGTCGGAGCTTTTTTGGCTGTGGGTATTTTGGCCTGCCTCGGTATGGGCATCCTTATCGGCAGCCAGATCCATTTTGCTTCGACGTCGCTCCCGTCGTTGTTTTCAGCCCGCCTTGGACCAGAATTTGTATTTTATCCTCCGATCTTCGTACTTGTTGTCGACCTCATACACACCTTCGCATTTCGTGCCGACATCTAAGACGAGGCTTGACAACCGGAACACCGTTTTCTATAGTGTAAATTTCGTTTGAAACGACGGAAAACTCTTGGTTAGACTAAATTTTGAATGGCAAATCATAAATCGGCAGAAAAACGTGTACGTCAGAACGCAAAGCGGAATGCGAACAACCGCAGCAACAGGAGCGAACTCCGCACCAAGATCAAGGGCCTTCGCACAGCGATCGCTCATAACGATAAAGGGTTAAGCACCGATTCGCTCGGATCCACTGTTTCTTTGATCGACAAAGCGGTCAATAAAGGATTGATCCACCGAAACACGGCGGCCCGTTATAAATCGCGTCTTACAAGGCACGTTGCGAATTTGTCATAAAGCGACTTTCCACCTCGAACACCATAGTTTTCTCCTTATTGAGCGGAGTCAGGCCAAAGCGGCATGTCTCCGCTTTTTTTGTGTGCGAATTTTGCTAAACTGCACTGGTTTTAGCGAGGCGGAGATCAATTGAGAAGATATAAATATTACGACCTGCTGATGGCGGCATTCGTTGCCGTCATTTTGTGCTCGAACCTGATCGGGGTTCACAAGGTTTCGTATGTAAACTTGCCGTTTTATGGTGAGTACATTTACGGTGCGGGCGTGCTCTTTTTCCCGATCAGCTATCTTTTCGGGGATATTCTGACCGAGGTTTACGGCTATAAGCGTTCGCGAAAGGTGATCTGGGCCGGGTTCGGGGCCTTGATCTTTGCATCGGTAATGGCTTTCGTCGTTACCGCTCTGGCACCCGCGAAAACAATGTCACCGGAGCAGGAAGCGGCGGTCAATCTTATCTTTGGACAAACGCCGCGCATCGTTCTGGCTTCCCTAATCGGCTTTTGGACGGGCGAGTTTGTAAATTCGTTTGTTCTTGCAAAGATGAAAGTTCTGACCAAGGGCCGCTATCTCTGGACTCGGACGGTCGGTTCAACCGTTTTGGGCGAGGTCGCCGACTCGGCCATGTTTTACCCGATCGCATTTTTCGGATTGTGGTCAAACGAACAGTTGATGAGCGTGATGATCGGCAATTACTTCATCAAAGTCCTTTGGGAGGCGCTTGCGACACCTTTCACGTACCTTATCGTCGGCTGGTTGAAGAAGGCCGAGGGCGAGGACTTTTTTGACAAGGACACGGACTTTAATCCGTTCTCGTTGGAAACTTAAGATCTAGGCTTTTGCCTTTTTGATCTCCTCGATCATAACGGGCACTGCCTCAAAGAGATCGCCGACAATACCGTAGTCGGCGATATCGAAGATCGGTGCCTCGGCATCCTTATTGACAGCGACGATAGTGCCAGCATTCTTCATCCCGACAATGTGCTGGATCGCGCCTGATATGCCAAGGGCGATATAGACCTTCGGAGCCACGGTCTGACCCGACGAGCCGATCTGGCGGTCGATTGGCAGCCATTCGCTGTCACAAATCGGCCTTGAAGCAGCGAGATCGGCTCCTAAAACGTCTGCCAACTGCTGTGCAACCGCAATGTTTTCCTGGGACTTGATCCCGCGTCCGACAGCGACAATGATCTCGCTCTTGGTCAGATCGACCGATGCTTTTGCTTCCTGGAACGGCTCCTCAGGTGACATCCGAGGGTCGCCGACGGTGACATCCATCGTCTCGATGGTCGCGGTCCCGGTGGCCGCTGCATCACCACGAAAAGCACCGGACTGAAATGTAACAAAATAAGGGGCATCGCCGCCGACCGTGACATCGGCGTCCAGCTTGCCAAGGAAAATGCGGCGGGTTAGTACAAGCTTGCCGCCGTCTGCTGTGTACCGAATGCAATCGCCGACGACCTCACGCTCAAGCCGGGCCGCGACCTTCGGTGCAAAATCCCGAACCTGATATGTGTGCGACATCACAATATACGGCGGGTTTTGTGCCTTTATTACTTGCTCCCACGCGTCGGCATATCCGTCCGGAGTATAGGTGCCGAGTTTGTCGCTTTTCGCAACAATAACCTTTTCCAGATCGTACTGACCGATCTCCTGTGCCAACGCGCAATCCTTGTCGCACAGAATGACGGCCGAAACTTTCAGCCCCAGGTCCTTACCGATAGCCTGCGCCGCCGTGACAGCTTCAAGCGAGGTTTTGTTGAGGACGCAATTTTTGTGTTCGATGAAAACGAGGATCATTTATCTTTTCTCTTAACTTATATTTCTTCCTAGTGGCAATTTATTTAGATCAAAGAACCCTGACTTCCGTTTTCAGTTTCTCGATCAACTCCACCGCTCCAGCCTTTGCATCGCCAGCGCCAAGCATCTGGGTCTGTTTGGTTTTAAGCGGCATATAAACCTTTTGGATCGTCTGTCCGCTGGCAAAGTCACCGATTGACGGCGTTACCTCAGCGATCTCCTTCTTTTTCGCCGCCATGATGCCTTTGAGCGAGGCATAACGGATCTGCGAAATACCGGACTGTATTGTCAGCAAAGCCGGGAGCTGATAGGTGAACCATTGGTACCAACCGCTCTCAAGCTCGCGTTTGAGCCTGACGCTGCCTTCGAGTTTCGAACGGTCTACTTCAATAACGAGCGTTGCGTGGGGAATCCCAAGAAGTTCGGCGAGGATAACGCCGGTCTGCCCGAAACTCGCGTCATCCGACTGAAGGCCGCTAAAGACCATGTCAGCATTCTCGCTGCGAATAGCGTCGGCTATTGCGGTCGCGATCTGGTACGGCGACAGCTTTTTCGAATCGTCCACTACAACGTGGATCGCGCGATCTGCTCCACGAGCCAACGCGTCCTTGATAACGGTTTTCGCCGACTGCGGCCCAAGCGAGCAAACGATGACCTCGCCTTCGCCTTTCGCCTCCTTCATTCGCAAGGCTTCTTCAAGAGCGTACCCGTCCGACTCATTTGTCTGCTGGGCCACGTCCGCCTCGTTGATCCACTTCTCATCGGCGGCGATGCGCAAGACCGCATCTTTGTTGGCCACCTGTTTCATCAAAACG
>JBGTJP010000126.1:0-32573 GCA_041745075.1 Pyrinomonadaceae bacterium
TCAGCCTTTCCAGCGTAAACGCCAAGACTGCGATCTACCTCACGACCGATGGCTCGGACCCAAGCGCTCGATCAACTAAGTACTCCGTCCCGTTTGTGGTGAACTCTTCCACGACGGTAAAGGCTGTGTCTGTCGGTTACGCGGACCGTCGAAGCCGGGTAGCTGAAGCTCGTTTCAGAAAAAATCCAAACGACTGGACGGTCAAAGTCCTCTCGGGCAACAGCACTCAATACACCGGCGGCGGTGACAACGCGATCATTGACGGCATTCGCGGCACGACTAATTTTGCAAGCGGCGAATGGCAGGGTGTGCAGGGTAAGCCGTATGAGGCGGTGATCGATCTACAGCGTGAGATCGAGATCAAGGAACTCGGCGGGGGTTTTTTACAGGTCGCCGGGCCGTGGATATGGATGCCGGACCGCATCGAGTTCGAAATATCGACTGACGGCACGAGTTTCACTAGGGCAGCCGAGATCAAACCTAATTTTCCGCAGCGTGAAATGACGCCGACGATTCGCGAGTTCACCCAGAAGATCTCGCCCACAAAAGCCCGCTACGTCCGCATCCGGGCCTACAACTTCGGCAAAATACCCGCCTGGCACCCCGGAGCCGGCGGCGACCCGTGGATATTCGTGGATGAGATTTTTGTTCGATAGCGACTCGCCGCCGGGAACGCAGGCGCCCTCGCCTGCATGAGTGCGGAGCACGAACAACCCGCTGGTTAATCGACGATTTCTAATGCCACGGTTGACGCCGCAAAATACGCGGCGTTGCAGGCGAGGGCGCCTGCGTTCCCAGGTGGACGCCGCAAAACACGCGGCATTGCAAGCGAGGGCGCCCGCGTTCCCGGGGCGGACTACTCCGCCTTTTCCTCGAACACGTCTTTTTTTGCAAAGCCGTCTTTTTTGAATTTGCGGGCAAGCGTCCGCAGGTCGCTGTCGGCTTTGGTCAACAGGCGGCGGATCTTCTGATCGGGCCGTGCCATGAAATAAGTAACGTGGCTGGTCTCGTAACCGTTCGGCGAGTGCGGGGAAAAGTAGTAATTCGAGATACATCGACGCGTGCCGGCGGCCTTAACCTCATTGACCGAATGCCATGATTTGTCGTTGGTAGCCATCAGCACCAGGCGGTTGAATAGGCTTGGGATCTCGACCGGCTGCTTTACCTTTTCATCCCAAAGCTCAAGGTTGCCGCCGTTTTCAGGCTTCCAATCGGGCGTTATGTAGTAGAGCAGGTTAAGGACGCGATAATTTTTCTGCTCGCCGTCATGCGAATTGTCTATGTGCGGATTCAGAAAATGCCCGCCTTCCATTGCACTGATGCCGCCAGCGTAAAGATGCGGGTCGCCGACGGCGTCCTGTATGCCGGTCAACTCGGCCACCTTGTCGATGATGCGCTTGTCCTGAAAAGCAAAGGTGATGTCAGCGATAAGCGGGTCGAATTGGTCAAGCGATTTGGACGTGAACTTTTTCTCGCGAAAGCTGTCCAGCAGCCTCATTTTTTCGGAAGCGGGGAACGCATCGCTGATCTGCCGGGCTATGTCTTCCGGCAGCAGGCCGTCGATCGCACAGTAATTTGTTTTGATCGAAGTGTCGGCGCCGAACTCAGCACGGATCGAATCCGCGTCACGGTCAAGTCGTTCAAGAATGAGATTCACCAGCTGTTCTCGCATGATTTTCGTTCTTTCCTCTTATTCTTACTATTCCTCTTCTTCCGTGGTTAGACTAATCATGACCACGGATGAAGAGGAGTAAGAGGAAAAAAGCTACGGAAACTCTTAATAAAAGGGTAAATAAAATGTTCGAAATAATAAAATGACCAACTAGGTTTTCAAAGCGTCTAATATTTGTGGCGGTCAGGTTCGGGCCGCAATTAATAGCAGAGGTTTTAGTAAAAATGGACAGAAGGTTTTTCTTAAAAACAAGCGGTATCGGGCTGGCAAGCTTTGGATTTATGGCGGCGGCGCCCGAATTTCTGCACCAATTTGCAGCGGCGGCGGACACTAAGAAAGGGTACGGCAAGAAAAAGGTCTTGGTGACGATCTTTCAACGCGGTGCGGTCGATGGACTAAACATGGTCGTTCCGCACGGCGACAGCGCGTATTACGACCTTCGCCGGACCATCGCGATCCCGGCTCCGGGCAAGACCGACGGAGCCATCGATCTGGACGGCCATTTTGGGTTCAACCCGTCGATGAAGTCGCTTGAACCGTTTTGGAGATCAAAACAGCTTGCGGTCATCCATTCGGCCGGTTCGCCGGACAACACGCGTTCGCATTTTGACGCGCAGGACTATATGGAATCGGGCACGCCGGGCTATAAAGGAACCCGCGACGGCTGGCTGAACCGGGCGATGCAGGCGACCAGCGGCAAGGACGATTCACCGTTTCGTGCGGTGGCGATGACACAGGCATTGCCGCGGGCCTTGTATGGCCGGGCACCGTCGGTCGCGATGACCAATCTCGCCGATTTTACGGTAAAGGCCGGTCTATATACGGCCGATATTAAAGGCGGTTTTGAAGGCATCTATGCTCAGAATTCACAGGATGCGCTTGGCGTGACAGGCAGAGAAACCTTTGAAGCGGTCAATTTTCTAAAACAGGCTAACCCGTCACAGTACAAGCCGGAAAACGGAGCGGTGTATCCGAACACGCAGTTTGGCCGGTCGATGATGCAGATCGCCCAGTTGATAAAGGCCGGCGTCGGCCTGGAAATAGCGTTTACCGATACCGGAAACGACATTCGCTGGGACACGCACACGAACCAGGGCGGTTCGCGCGGCCAGCTTTCAAACTTTCTACGCACGTTTAGCGAGTCGATCGCTGCATTCGCGACAGATCTTGGAAAGCGAATGGATGATGTCGTCGTATTGACGATGAGCGAATTCGGCCGGACCGCACGCGAGAACGGCAGCCGAGGAACGGATCACGGGCACGGCAACGCAATGTTTGTTTTAGGCAATTCCGTAAAAGGCGGAAAGGTTTACGGAGAATGGAAAGGGCTGAAAAATGACCAGCTCAACGAGGGACGTGACCTTGCCGTTACAACCGATTTTCGTGATGTTTTTGCCGAAGCAGCAAACAAGCACCTTGGAAACAACGACCTTAATGCGCTGTTCCCACGCTACCCGGCCAGTTCAAAGAACTTCTTAAATTTCCTCAGTTGAGATCGTCCCGTGTCGTGACAATACGAAGTTATTCTCGGGTCTTCGCTTATTCAGATAGGGATTTGCCGTCATCGATCGCTTCCTGCATCTTTGAATTCACTACTTCTCCCGTTTGCTGTAAGACATGTGCGCACTCGTGCCTGATAAGCTGTTTACCTTCAGCCATTACATTGAACGAACCCGGCGAAAGAAAGATATCCTTACCGCTGGTAAACGCCTTCGCTCCGATCATACTTGGAGCGTGATTCTCATAGACCTTAACGTCCTTCAGGCTCTTGCCAAAGCTAGTCTCGAGTTGATGGCGTAAGGTTGGGGGAATCTCTTTTGCCTCACCCGCTGGACCAATATTCGGGTACGGGATCGGTATCGGGCCCGACGGGACCTTCGCATCTGTAACGGTATCCGGAACCGCATGACTCGCCTTCTCGCTGATCGCCTTTTTCAATTTTCCGAACATAGACATTTCGCTCCTTCGTCTTGAATTTTAGGACGATTGTCGGTCAATCTATCTATTTGTGCAAGGCTAAATTGAATAGGATCTGTTTCGATGGAAATGTTTCGCAACCGCTCAACAAAACTGGAACGCATAGACACCGGTGACTATACCGCTGAGGAATACAAAACCTTCCTTCGTGAGATCGCGTTCATAAATCGGTATTTTGGCGACCGCCGGGCCATACGCAAGACGCTATTTAGGCATATTTCGGAGAATTGCAATGATGATCATTTCTCTGTGCTTGATGTAGGGGCGGGTTCGGGAGAATTGCTGCGGTACATCGCACAATTTGCGAGAAAAACGCACCGAACGGCCGCCTTGGCAGGCATTGATCTTAACGAATTGTCCGCCTCCGCGGCCGCCGAAGAATCAGAAACATATCCGGAAATATCTTCCGTGCGTGGTGACGCGCTCAAACTTCCGTTTGCCGACGGAGCATTCGATTATGCTATTTCTTCGCTATTCTTTCATCATCTTTCCGATGAGCAAATCCCGATCGTCCTGAAAGAGATGTCCCGCGTCGCCCGCCGCGGCATCGTCGTGATCGACCTAGAACGCAGCCCGAAAGCGTGGTTCCTCTATCAACTTTTCTGTCTTGTTTTTCGTATCAGCCCGCTTGTCAGGCAGGATGGATCGCTGTCAATACGAAAGGGATTTAAAGTGGAGGAGTTCGAAAAACTCTCAGAGGAACTCGATCGTAAGAATGCAAAAATTGTCCGTTCTGCTCCTTTCCGGGTCGTACTCTCTTCGCCTTCACGGTTTGGATAGCTTGGTCGAAATCAATTGCCAGACACCATCCTGTTTTTCGTAAGTGTTTGTGGAATCGAAAGCATGCATTACTTCCATACCATCGGCGAATCTCAACTTGTCGACCTCTATACCAGTAACGGTTGCTTGGTTGCCATTTAAGGTGACTCGAGCTCGTTTCAGATAAAAAAATTCAACCATTATGTCGTTAGGTCGCCTTTCAATGTGTGCGATGAATTGATCTTTACCTATCGTAACTCCGTCAAAGTGAGTGAGGGTAAAGTCATTATGTAAACTCCCGTTCAAATATTTGAGGTCTTTCCGGATACATGCATCATGAAATTCACTTACGTCGTTTAGCAAAGAATACTCTTTGGCGTAATAAAGAGAATCTGCGTTGGATCCGACGAAGAAAGTCGTAAACATGATACAAAGACGGATCGAATTCTTAATGCTCATCATCAACCTGATACACGCCAACAATCGTGAATAGTTTCAATTCATCATCGAATGATATCACCCAAAAACGTAAAAGGTGCGGCTACTAATTTGCTTCGAGCATCGCAGCCATCTTCTGATGAATCAGGTTGATCGCCTTCAGCGGACGAATCATAACCTTGAACTCCACGATCTTACCCTCAGCGTTCCACTTGATCATATCAACGCCGTTGACGATGATGCCCTCGATCTCGGTCTCAAACTCTAGCACGGCGTCGTTTTCACTTATAACTTCGCGAACATATCTAAAAGTGTCATTGCCAAACACCTGCAAAGCCGCCGTCAAGTACAACGCCGTGACCGCCTTACCAACCTGGGGCGTATGCACGACCGGCGAATAAAAAACGACATCGTCGGCAAGCAGATCATTTAGTTCCGGCACGTTCCGCGTTCGGACGATCTCGTGCCAGGTTCTGATAGGCTTTGTAAGCATTCTTAGTAATTGGGTTGTCCGCCACGAGCGTTTACCTTTGAGGGCTCACGATCTCTAATAACTTTCAGAATTCGCTTCGGATCGATGCGATTTGGGATGATGATCTCGAAATCTTCCCAGTTGAAACAGAACCCTTCGTCATTTGGCTCCAGGATCGAGCCGGAGAAAAAGTCGCCATACTTTTCGCTGAGGTCCTTCATCGTCAATACGAAAGAATCCTCATAACGCGAACGATTAAAGAACAAGTATCCCGCAGTCAGCGGAAAATCACCTTCCGTCAGGCGGAACACGAAACCGTTGTAGTTTCCGAGTTTCGAATCCCAGGCTTTCAAGTTCCGTCGCCAGTTTCCCGATAAGGTCCGGTTCCGCGAGAATGGAAAAACATATACTCCCTTTGAATTTTTCCGTTCGCCATGTCTTCTTCGGAACGACGGGCGAATTCCATTCGACCGAATCGAACTGGTTCTATTATGTTTTGCCCAATGAACAACAAGCATCACGATCCCGCAAAAAGGTCGAAACAATGGGATAGGGCACACTTCCTACCGGTCGTGTTTCCGCCTTTTCATTCCATCTTGCTCAGTCTCAGGCTTGATCTACCTTTCCCGGTTCGGTGTTGATCCGCTCAAGCACACCCGGCTGCTCGCCCTCAAACTGCTGGTAACGCAGCTTGTCCTTTTCGCCAAATTCGACAGCGAGTTGCAGATGCTGGCAGTGGACGCAGCCATACGCACGGACTTTGCGAGTTCCGACACCGAACAAACTTTTCCAGGTTGCGACGTCATCAAGTTTAAACGCGACGCCACCCCCGCCACCTGTGTCCAAAATAGTGCCCCCGACCATCGCCTCGCTGCCGCATGCTAAACAGTTCATATCAAACCTCCTCTAGTCCATCTTGGTTAGTCTCAGCCGCAAAGCCTGGAGTTTTATAAATCCTTCGGCATCGTGCTGGTCGTATGCTCCGGCGTCGTCTTCGAATGTTACGACGCGTTCTCGATACAACGAATTTGGCGATTTGCGGCCGGTGATGGTGACGTTGCCTTTGTAGAGTTTGACGCGGACATCGCCGTTTACGGTTTCCTGTGTCTGGTCGATCATCGACCGAAGTATCGCGAATTCGGGGGCGAACCAGAAGCCGTAGTAGACGGATTCGGCGAATTTTGTGCCGAGCGAATCGCGCAGACGCATCACCTCGCGGTCCATCGTGATCGATTCGAGAGCTCGGTGAGCGGTTTGCAAAATCGTTACCCCGGGCGTCTCGTAAACACCGCGAGATTTCATCCCGACAAATCGGTTCTCGACCAGATCGACGCGGCCGATGCCGTGCTCGCCTCCGAGGAAATTCAGATGCGTGAGAAGATCGACCGCTCCGTGGGCCACGCCGTTTATCGCAACCGGCTCGCCTTTTTCAAAAGACAGAATGATCTCTTCAGCCTTATCGGATGCGTTCTCAGGCGATTTTGTAAGGAGAAAAATATCTTCCGGCGGGGCCGCCCAAGGGTCTTCAAGGATGCCGCCTTCGTATGAGATGTGCATCAGATTGCGGTCCATCGAGTACGGTTTGTCCGCGGTCGCGGTGACCGGGATCCCGTGTTTTTCGCAATACGCGATCAGATCTGCCCGGCCTTTGAATTCCCAGTGCCGCCACGGTGCGATCACTTTTATATCGGGCTGCAGGGCATAGTATGTCAGCTCAAAACGCACCTGATCGTTACCTTTTCCCGTGGCTCCGTGTGCAACGGCATCAGCGCCTTCGCGTTGGGCGATCTCGATCTGGCGTTTTGCGATCACGGGCCGTGCCAGCGATGTACCGAGAAGATACACGCCCTCGTACAATGCGTTTGCTTTGACCGCCGTCCAGACGAAATCCTTTACGAACTCCTCTCGCAGGTCCTCGACATACAGCTTCGAGGCACCCGTCGCCAGGGCTTTTTCTTCCAGCCCTGACATCTCGTCGCCCTGGCCTACGTCGGCGCAATAGCAAACGACCTCGCAGCCATACGTTTCCTTCAACCAAAGCAGCATTGCCGACGTATCAAGCCCGCCCGAATAGGCAAGCACTACCTTATTTATCTTCTTTTCCATCTTCCTTAGCCGGGAACGCAGGCGCCCTCGCCTGCAACGCCGCGTCTTTTGCGGTGTCAACCTTTATAGTTTCAAATTTCGATTATCAATGGGTCGTTCGCGTTCCACGTTGATTCAGGCGAGGGCGCCTGCGCTTCCGGCAGTGTATAATCAAGCCAGTAAATTATAGACAGTCGACATAAAGATGACCAATTCCGAAAAGCTCTGGGGCGGACGGTTTACGGGCAAGTCGGATGAGACGTTTGCCGAATTTAACCGATCCTTCGGTTTCGATATTCGCCTTTTCGAAGCGGACGTACGGGCTAGCATTGCTCACGCCAATGGGCTGCAGGGTGCCGGCGTTTTTACGGCCGATGAGGCCGAAGCCGTAACCGGCGCCTTGAGGACGATGCTGGAGCTTGCCTCAAGCGACGCCGAATATATACGGCTTGATTCCGAGGACGTGCATTCCTTTATTGAAGCGCGCCTTGTCGAATTGGCCGGCGATCTCGGCAAAAAACTTCACACCGGCCGCAGCCGAAACGATCAGGTCGCGACCGCTTTCCGTTTGTGGCTGAGTGACGAGATCGGGAATCTGCAAAAGGACATTCGCGGTGTTCAGGCCGCGTTGGTCGCTGCTGCCAAACGCCACGCACAGGCGGTCCTGCCCGGCTACACTCACCTTCAACGCGCACAGCCCGTGATGTGGGCGCACTGGTGCCTGGCTTATTTTGAAATGCTCGGCCGCGACGTCGAACGCCTAAACGATGTTGCCAAACGTGTTAACGTGCTGCCGCTTGGTTCCGCCGCATTGGCGGGGACAAGCTTTGACATCGACCGCGAGGCTGTGGCGAAGGAACTTGGGTTTGCCTCAGTTTCGGCGAACAGCCTTGACGCGGTTTCAGACCGCGATTTCACCATCGAATTTGCCGGTGCGTGTTCACTCGTAATGGTCCATCTCTCGCGTCTGGCCGAGGACCTGATAATTTACGCTACGACCGAATTCGGCTTCATTACATTAAGCGACTCGGTCTCGACCGGCTCAAGCCTGATGCCGCAAAAGAAAAACCCTGATGCGCTCGAACTTATCCGCGGAAAGGCAGGCCGCGTTTTTGGCCATCACGCCGGACTGCTTGCGACAATGAAAGGCCTTCCGCTGGCCTATAACAAGGACATGCAGGAGGACAAAGAGGCGGTCTTCGAAACGCTCGACACGACCGGCATTTGCCTGAAAGTTTCGGCGATCGTTTTGAACAACCTCACCGTTAACGAAACGCGTACGCGCGATGCGGCCGTCCACGGCTATCTGAACGCGACCGAACTGGCAGATTACCTCGTAAAAAAAGGCGTGCCGTTTAGGACTGCACACGATACGACCGGCAAGATCGTCCTCGCTGCCATCGAGCAAGGCCGCGAACTGCACGAAATGTCGCTCGAAGAGCTTCGTAAATTGTCCGAACACATTGATATAGACGTTTTTACGGCGCTTGCGCTTGAACAAACCCTTGCATCAAAATCACAGACGGGCGGCACATCATCGGCCCGTGTTGCTAAAGCGCTCGAAAACGCCAGGAAACAGCTAACGGCTGATAGCTAATAGCTTGTCGGCTATTTCTTACTTCGGATCGGAAAAATGGACAGGGCCAAACTAATTCAGGATGTTGCCGAGAATCCGCTTATGCAGTTCCTCGGCGTCGAGATCGTCGAGGCAACTTCCGAGAAGGTTGTTCTGACGATGGGGGTCACGCCCAAGGTCCATCAATACGTCGGAATTATGAATGGCGGCGTCTCGCTTTACCTGGCCGAAACTGCGGCTTCTATCGGTGTCGTGGTGAACTCCGACCTTACAAAAGTAACGCCCGTCGGCGTCGAGATAAACGCGAACCATTTGCGGGCCGTCAGCAAGGGAAAGCTGACCGTTACGGCAACGCCTATCTTTCCGGGCCGCACGATGAGCATCTGGCAGATCGATATCGCGAACGAACGAGGTAAGCTGGTCTGTACGTCACGCTGCACGATCCTTTTGCAAAAGCGGCCGGCATTTCGGACCGATTAGCCGCAAAAAGACAAGGGTCGCAAATAAATATAAAGAGTTCATTCCGCTATCATGCTTCTTGTCTTGCTATTGTGTTTCTTGAGCCTTTTTGCGGCCAAACTTACGACTTTCCGGCTATAATTCCCCGTGCACAAATTCGTCCGCAGTCTTATTACCGAATGGCGCAGGCTTGATCTGCCGTTCGCAGATGAAACCCTCGTCCTTGCGGTTTCTGGCGGTGCCGATTCGTTAAGCCTTTTGCTCGCGCTCGAAGATCTCATTAAAAGAAAAAAACTCACCCTTCGGGTCGTAGCGGCCCATTTTAACCACAGGCTTAGGGGTGCGGCGAGCGACGCCGACGAGGAATTCGTCAAACATATTGCCGCGGAACGCGGGTTCGAACTCGCCATCGGCCACGGGCGGCCCGTCTCAAAGGGCAATCTTGAACAAGAGGCCCGCAACGCGCGGTATGAATTTCTAACCCGTACGGCCGAAAATCTCAATGCGGGCCGCGTCCTGACCGCCCACACGATGAACGATCAGGCCGAGACCTTTCTGCTTAACCTGATCCGCGGCAGCGGCATCGACGGCCTGAGCGGAATGCGGACGAAGCGTGAACTGCGTGACGCGGAGACGCGGGGAAGCGGAAACTCGGAGAACGATCAGATAACTGACGACAAGGGCGAAACCGATCGGTTTGCCGCGTCCCCTCTTCTCCCTTTCTCCTCTACTCCTCCACTCCTCATCCGTCCGCTTCTCCGCTGGGCTAAGCGGGCCGATACCGAAAATTTCTGCCGCGCGTCAGGTGTCGAGTTCCGCTACGACACGATGAATGAGGATATGTCGTTCAAACGGGTCCGCGTCCGCAAAATGCTGCTTCCGATGCTGGCTGAGTTTAACCCCAAGATCATCGAGACCCTTGCAAGCACAGCAAACCTAATGTCAGAACCGCGAGCGGCAGCAACCCGCTTCCCATCTTCCGCTAAACCGCCCGACACGCTATCGGTTCGCGAACTAATGCTGCTTTCGCCAAATGACCTCAATCAAACGCTCCGCTCCTGGCTCAAAGCCCGCCGCGGCAGCCTTCGCGCGATCAGCCTAAAACATATCGAGGCGATCGAGCAGCTAATTAAAAGCCAAAAGAGCGGCCGCATCGTTGAACTTCCCGGAAACGGACTTGTCCGCAAGCATGGAGGACGTCTATCGTTCGACAACATAAAGGTTGATAAATAAAGGCCGGACAACTACAATCAAAGGTTGACGCTTTGCGCTTGTCGCGGCGGCCTGTTTGACAGCAACGGGAAGGCGGGATTTCTCATCAAACGGCAATGGTAAAACTTCAGCCAAAAAGGGCGGGAGTTGATTTGGAGGCTATAAATTGAGTTCTAAGGTAAAACAGATCTTATTGTGGTTGGTAATTATCACGGGTGCGCTGAGTTTTGTCTGGTTTTTGAATAATAAGCAGACGAAAGCCGCGCAAGAACTGACCATTAACGAGGCGGGGCAGGGAATCGAAGATAAGAGATTTACTGAAGCTTCGTTCAAGGCGTCCGCGGTCGAGTTCACGGATAAGGATAAAGCCAAATTCGTTACGACTATCGGCAGCGAGGCGACCCGGGAAATCCTGTTGAAAAAGGTAGACGAGTATAACAAGGCCAATCCTGCTATTGCGATCAAAACCAACGAAGAGGCGTCTTCCAGCGGCCTCGGCTGGCTGATACTCATCCAGGCCTTGCCGTTCCTGCTCTTGATCGGATTTCTTGCCTTCACGCTGCGGCAAATGCAGGCAGGCGGCAATAAAGCCCTAAGCTTTGGCAAATCAAAAGCGAAATTGCTCAATAACCAGCAAAAACGCATCACGTTCAAGGACGTTGCCGGCGTGGAAGAGCCGAAAGAAGAGCTGCAGGAAATAATCGAATTTCTAAAAGACCCGCAGAAATTTCAAAAACTCGGCGGCAAAATTCCTAAGGGCGTACTCATGATGGGCCCTCCGGGAACGGGTAAAACGTTGCTCGCAAAGGCGGTTGCCGGCGAAGCAAATGTGCCTTTCTTCTCGATCTCAGGATCGGACTTTGTCGAAATGTTCGTAGGCGTCGGTGCAAGCCGTGTCCGCGACCTTTTCGAACAAGGGAAGAAAAATGCACCGTGCATCATATTTATAGATGAGATCGACGCTGTCGGCCGTCATCGCGGGGCGGGTTTGGGCGGCGGCCACGATGAACGCGAGCAGACGCTGAACCAGCTTCTGGTGGAAATGGACGGTTTTGAGTCGAACGACGGCGTCATTTTGATGGCCTCGACCAATCGCCCCGACGTGCTCGACCCCGCGCTTCTCAGGCCCGGACGCTTTGACCGGCAGGTTGTCGTGTCATACCCGGACGTTCGAGGCCGCGAGGGCATTTTGAAGGTTCACACGCGAAAGATCCCGCTTGACGAAAAGGTCGATGTGAACATCATCGCCCGCGGAACGCCCGGATTTACGGGTGCCGATCTAGCGAATCTGGTCAATGAAGCGGCCCTTGTCGCTGCCCGCCAGGACAAGAAGGTCGTGACGCTTAAGGACCTTGAGTTTGCGAAGGACAAGGTAATGATGGGCCCTGAACGCCGTTCGATGGTTATGTCCGAAAAGGAACGCCGCCTTACGGCCATTCATGAGGCCGGCCACGCACTTGTCGGAATGAACATTCCCGAGAGCGATCCGGTCCATAAGGTCACGATCGTTCCGCGCGGACGAGCATTGGGTGTCACTTTCTTTTTACCCGAAGCGGACGTTCTTGGCCGCACGAAGGAAGAATTGCTGGCGATGATCGCCAACTCGATGGGCGGACGCATCGCCGAAGAACTTTTCATCGGCCAGGTGACGACCGGCGCGTCGAACGACATCGAAAAGGCTACCGAAGTTGCCCGTGCAATGGTTTGCCAGTACGGCATGTCCGACCTCGGCCCGCTGGCGTACGGCAAAAAGGAAGAGCAGATATTCCTTGGCCGCGAGATTGCACAGCATCGCGATTTCTCGGAAGATACTGCGATCAAGATCGACCAGGAGGTCAATCGGATCGTGTCCGAACAGTATGCGAAGGCGAAGGGAATACTTGAAGCTAACCGCGAAGCGATGGAACGTTTGACGGAGGCTTTGCTCGAATATGAATCACTCGACAACGCCCAAATGCGACGTGTCATTGCCGGTCTTCCGCTTGAAGGCGACGACCCCGCGCCGTCCACAACCGACGAAGGCGGTACACCAGAAGTCGAAGAAGCCAAGAGCCGCTTTAAGAAACCGATCCTTCCGCCGATAACGCCGAACAACCCGGCAACGGCGTAAGACAGAAACGCGACCGGTAGAGAGTATGAATTGTAAAGGGAGAGGACCGGCACTTTGGCGTGCCGGTTCTTTTTTTTGCTGATCTTGGTGTTCGTATGAACCTGCAGCACTCCCTACCGGGCGTATTTCTACCTGTATGCACTGGAAAACTTCAAGCCGCGAACTCGATCTTGCCCGGCCGCTTGTCATGGCGATCCTGAACGTCACGCCGGACAGCTTTTCGGACGGCGGGAAATTCGCGTCACCGGAAGCCGCTCTGAAACAGGCCGAGAAGCTCGTTGCCGAAGGTGCCGACATTATTGACATCGGGGGCGAATCGACCCGGCCGGGGAGTGCACAGGTTTCAGTCGATGAAGAAACGGCCCGCGTCATCTCGATTATCGAAGCGATCAAGACACGCCTTGACATACCGATCTCGATCGATACTACGAAATCCGAGGTCGCTCGGGCCGCCATCGATGCGGGGGCCGAGATAATTAACGACATTTCCGGCCTCAGGTTTGACGAACGGATCGCGGCAGTCGCTCCCGAATATGGCACCGGACTCGTGCTGATGCATTCGCGCGGCGAGTTTGAGACTATGCACGCCCAACCCCCCGTAGAAGACATCATTGCCGAAGTAGCAGCCGACTTTCGCCGATCAACGTCAACCGCACTGAAACACGGCGTTGCGCCGCAACAGATCGCACTCGACATTGGCATCGGTTTTGGTAAAACTCTCGATCAAAACTTAGAGCTGCTCGCGAAACTTGATAGACTTGTTAACGAATTTGCTCAATACCCGATGCTCGTCGGCACGTCACGAAAATCGTTCATCGGCAAGCTACTCGACGGAGCACCGCCGGATCAACGGCTTAGCGGCTCGCTTGCTACCGCCGCCATTGCGGTGTGGAACGGGGCAAGGATCGTGCGGGTTCATGATGTGAAGGAAACGGTCGATGCCCTAAGAGTGGTCAGGGCGATCCGAGCCTCTGTGCCGAACCTGCGGATGCCATTTGAATTGGAGAACAACACGTGAATCCGGAACAACAATCGACAGAAAACCGCTCACTCCCGTGCCTTTTGTGCAATGCGAAGATGCAGCCGCTAATGCGCATGCCGATACGCGTGGGCGGGCCCGATTCGGGATTTGTATTCTTCCGCAATATCAGAGAGATGGAAGAACGCATACTTATGCTCGACACATATCGATGTCCTCGCTGCGGGCGGCTTGAATTTTTCGATCTTGATATGAGTTTGCCCCACGGATAATGCGTATGAAATACCTAAGGGTCCTTTTCACTGCTGCGGTCTGCCTCGCTGCTACTGGCTTCACCGAATGCTATAAACCCGTGACCAACTCCGGTCTGCCGAAGCATATCAAGAACGTTGCGGTGCCGGCGTTTCAGTTTGAGGCGAGGGCGCTTCGGTATCGCGTTGCTTCGCGGTTTACCGACGCGGTTTCTAAGGAGATAATCCGCCGCGGCAGCGGGCTTAGGGTTCAGGGAACAACGACCGGAGCCGACGCCGTTATCGAAGGCACCGTTCGCGATTTCAGCTTCACCGGCGTCCTGCTCGACCGCGATGGCCGTGCCCGCGTTTACGAAGTGACCATCGTCTCGGCCGTCACCATCCGCGACCTGAAAGAGAACAAGGTGCTTTACGACAACCAGAATTTCATCTTCCGCGATTCGTTCGAATTCTCATCCGACCCGCGGTCCTTCTTTAACGAAGAAGACCCTGCCGTCGATCGCATAGCCCGTGCATTCTCGGAGTCGGTCGTCTCGACCATCGTAAACGGAATGGGTGTGGAGGAAGAGAAAAAATAGGCAGAAACACGATCAGTAGCGAGTGTGCCCTGTGGTAACCGAAGAATTTCCGAATTGCATGCTCTTATCCCGTGAACAACTCCGTGAACAGCTAAAGCGCCGTGAGGTCGCACCCATTTACGCGTTCTTTGGCGATGAGACCTTTCTCCGCGACGCGGCGGCGAAGTACATTGGCGATCTGTGCTTTGGCGAGGGCGACTTGCGCGAATTTAATGAGAACGAGTTCAGCCTTAACACCCCTGAGAACATCAAATCCGCTCTCGCCGCGGCCGAGCAGTTGCCGATGATGGCAGCGAAGCGGTTTATTCGTATTACTGACGTGCGGGTGGCCGCAACCTCGAACCGAGACAGCCTAAAAGAAGAATTTGCCGAGGCCCTGGCCGCATATCTCGAACGCCCGTCCGATAGCAGTGTCGTACTTTTTCTCGTCGAGGAGCTGAACGGAAATCGAAAACTTGCAAAGCTGTTAAAAGAAAAGACGGTCGCGGTCGAATTTAAGCGGCTGGAAGATGCCGATCTCTGGAAATGGGTCGGCGACCAGATCCGCGAGCTTGGATCCGAAGCCGACATGGCAGCGATACGGCATTTGGCCGATCTCGTCGGAAGCGATGTCCGCCGCCTTAACAACGAGGTGAGAAAGCTTTCAGCCGCCGCTCTGCCGGGCAAAACCATCACGCGGGAGTTGATCGATTCGCTTGCCCCGAATACCCGCGAGATCTCGAATTTCGGCCTGACGGACAACCTTGTCGCCGGGCGAAAAATGGACGCACTGCGAACACTGAAAAAGATCCTCGACGACGGCACAGAACCGCTCGCGCTTCTCGGCCTCATCTCGTCCAATTATCGCCGTTTGCTCATTGCTCACGAGATGTTCGCCCGCGGCGACTCGCGAAACGACATTGTCTCAACGGCAAAAGCCTTCGGCCCCGGCCAGGATGCGTTCCTCGCCTCAGCCCGCCGGATAGAAACCCGAAAACTGACAAAAGCGCTTGAAAGGATCGCTCAAACCGACCTCGCTATCAAAACCTCGGTCGGCGGCAGCGGCCCGACCGGCTCACGCCTACAGATCGAAATGCTCGTATGCGAATTAGCTATGCTTTGAACGGCGGTGCCGGAGGTATTGAGACTCATTCGGTGCAAGGGGCGACGGCGGCGCAGGCGGCGAAAAACAATAGACGGGACAGCGGAGCGGGAAGTAGTTCAAAGGATCGCGCGTCATATTGATACAAACGTCTGTATTTCCTCCAGCCCAAGCTGTAAAACTGAGAAAGCCGTCTCAATCAGACGGCTTCGTAGTTTCGTATTGTAGGGGCAGCATACCGGCTGCCCGCTCGTCGTTCGCCTGGGAAAGACAGACCGGCGGGGACAAGCCCTGCCCCTACAAACTGGACAAAATTGAAGAGGCGGCCATGATGGACTGGAAAGTCCGTCGTACTTTAGATCGGTTCGAGGCCTAGGCCGCGGTTCAAATAGTGGTAAAGGTCGTTAAAATCGAGCACGGCACGATTCAGGATGAGGGGTAGCTGTGGAATATCGCTTGTGTTGACGATCAGGTTCAGATTTCGCAGGAACGCTTCGTGAGCGTTCATCGTCGCACCGCCCTCTTCAAGCGAGACAAGGAACAGCCTGCGTCTTTCGGACGTGTACATCGCGTTCGCCTTCTGTTGAAGTATCGCTGCACCGCCAAATTCGGCGGCAAAATCGGGTGAGAAAAGAACGATCTCTGTCTTGCCTTCGCGCAGCCGCTCGTTCGCCTGGGCTGGGGTTTGAGCGAGATAGACCCTGTATCCGCTGCTGGTC
This sequence comes from Pyrinomonadaceae bacterium, assembly GCA_041745075.1. GTDB lineage: Bacteria > Acidobacteriota > Blastocatellia > Pyrinomonadales > Pyrinomonadaceae > OLB17. The sequence goes on from JBGTJP010000126.1 coordinate 16,369, forward strand.
AAGAGCTGTGCGACTTCGTCTTTCTTGTCGCCCAGGCACAGCAGGACACGGCGCGGCTTTTCGGTTTTCTCGTCATTTGATTCGAGCGTCGTATTGCCCGATTGGAGAGCCGACAGAAGCGATTTGAGGGCGCTGTTGATCTGAAACTCCGACTCTTTTTCGTGAAAGCTGTCCGTGTTTCCGTCAGCCGCGGGTGCGGCTTTGTTGTCGGCCAACTGCTGCACGGTCGATGACACGCGGCCCTTGTGGTCCTTGTTGGCGCGAAGCATGTTCTGGCAACGCGGGCAGCGGACCGTAAAGTTGCCGCTTGGAATTTTCGATTCGTCCAGTTGTAAAGAAACTGAGCAGTTATCGCAGCGTATTATCATAACGGTTATCGGTGGTCTGTGGTCGGTGGTCAAAGTCGGTCTCGATCAGTTGTTTCGGAAAAAATGCCGACCACTGTTCACTGACCTCTGACCAGTGCTAGTTATTCGATCATATCCAGAACGGAATTCGAGTTGGCAGGTGCAGGCGGCGGCGGGGCCATTGCGGCCGGCATGCTTGCGGGCGGACGGTTCGGGTTCGAGTAGTCTTCGGTGGATGAGAGCCCTTTAAGCTGCAGAAGCAGATTGTTCTGATTGGTCGCGTAAGACAGGCCGTCTTCGAGCGAAATAGCTTTCGATTCGATCATCTGCCGAATCACGGAATCGAAATCCTGCATGCCGTCGATCTCACCGTCGCGGATCGCGTCAAGCAGGGTCTTGCCTTCGCTTTCGCCCTTTTCAATATATTCACGCGTTCGCGGGTTGGACTTCAGGATCTCAACGGCCGCAATGCGGCCCGAACCGTCGGCCTTTGGAATTAACCGCTGTGAAACAATGAACCGGAATGTTTGAGCAAGGCGGGTACGGATTATCCGCTCTTCGTTCTTTGGATAAAGCCCGATGATGCGGTCGATGGTTTTCGATGCGTCTATCGTGTGCAGAGTTGAAAGTACGAGGTGGCCTGTTTCGGCCGCTTCCAATGCGATCTCGGCGGTCTCGAGGTCACGCATCTCGCCGACCAGAATTACCTTCGGAGCCTGCCGCAGTGCGGCCCTGAGCGCCGAGGCAAAGTCTTTTGTGTCCGCTCCGACCTCCCGCTGGTTGATCGTACTTTTTTTGTGGTTATGCAAAAACTCGATCGGGTCTTCGATGGTAACGATGTGATAACTCTTGGATTCGTTGATCCGGTCGATGATCGCCGCCAGGGTCGAACTTTTTCCCGAACCGGTCGGCCCGGTCAGCAGCACTACGCCGTTTCTGATGTCGCAGATCTCGGCTAATTGCAGCGGGACCGCTAACGATTCAAAACTCGGCACTTCGTGCGGAATGACGCGCATGACGATCGAGTATGAATTACGCTGCTGAAAAATATTCACGCGAAAGCGGCACTTGCCGGGCAAAGCGTAGCTAAGATCGGCCGTCCGGCTTCGCGCCAATTGCGTTGCGGCGTCGGCGTTGTCGCGGAGTATTGACATCGCGATCATCTCGGTCTGGTAAGCCGACAGCCGGCCTAACCCCAACGGAGAAGCGGAATACAGTGTGCCGTTGATCTCGACCTGCGGTTTTTGCCCGCAAGAGAAGTTCAAGTCGCTCACGTTGTCGGACGTAAGCAGCATCTGCTCAATAATGGGTGCTACATCAAGCAAGCTCATTAGGTTGGATAACTCCTGGAAAGTTTCAAAAAAGGGCGGGTTAATTTTCGAAAGCAGCTGAAGCGGCAGCGGTTTCGCTGGTGTAATTATGGCTTATCGCGGAGCATAAATGCAAGTATTTTTTAATATCTATAAACGATGTTGTTCATTCTCAAGGCAGGATCCTGAACAGTTCGCCAAGTTTTTTGGCGATGCGATCGGGATCTGAAAGGATTTCCCCGATCATTGCGGCCGAATCGGCGCCCGCCTCAAAAACCGAACCGACATTCCGGGAAGTTATGCCGCCGATCGCGGCCAACGGCATATCGACGACGATCCGTTTGGCTTTTGCGAGCGTTTCCAGCCCAACGGCCGGATCCGGGTTTTCCTTCGTCAATGTCGTAAAAACCGGACCGAACGCGACGTAATTGATCGGCGCTTCGACCGCCTTCCGTACCTGGGCAAGGGTATGGGTCGATAAACCAATGATCGCATTATTGCCAAGAAGTCGGCGGGCATGAAATGGCGAAAGGTCGTCCTGGCCAAGATGAACGCCGGCGGCGCGAAGCATCATTGCTATATCGACACGGTCATTTATTATGATTCGCGCGCCGCTAGAGCCGGCTGTCTCGATCGCGGCGGCCGCGGCGTCGTAGAACTCGCGTGACGACGCCTTCTTTTCCCTGATCTGGATCATCTGAGCGCCGCCCATGATCATGCGCTCAACCTGAACGACGACCGGCAAGCCGGAAATAGCCGTATCGGTGATCGGATATATTGAAGGAAGAGTGAAATTTACTGGCGGGTTATCCAATTTCGTTTGCTTCAGTTTAGGGCTTTTACCATCAGGAATCCGTCTTCGCCGTCGTTGTAATAGTTCGACAGTCGCTGGAGGACGGCAAATCCACAGGATTCATACAACTTTTGGGCGGTCCGGTTGCCGACCCGCACCTCGAGGACGGCAGACGCTATCGAACGTTGTTTTAAGGCCCGTTCCAAATGAGCGAGAAGACGTTCGGCCAGTTTCCGGCGGCGGTGCTCGGGTGCAACTCCGATAGTGGTAATGTGTCCGGTGCCGTTTTCGCCGACGAGCACGCAAAGGAAGCCAGCGATGCGTTTCTCGGCTGTGACAACTTTATAGCACAACGCATTCGGCTGTGTTAGCAGATATGCGAACGTATGTTTGGTGTAGTTTTCGCCATCTTTAAAGCACCGCAAATTCAGCCGCAGCACTTCGTCAAGATCGGCATCAGTCAGTGTATGTACCGAGTAAGTGGTAGGCGGCGCGGGATCAACCGGCGTGGCCTCACGGGTGGCGAACGGAACAAAAAGACTGCGAACTGTCTGCAGAAAAGCCATAGAAAGTTCGATCAAGTTATGAACATACAGTCGCCATAACTATAAAACCGGTAACCGGATGAGACGGAATGCCGATAGGAATCCATTATAAGTTTATGACCCCCAAAAGTCGCAACCAATACAAGCAGAGAACTTTCCGGCAGGTGAAAATTGGTTAGCAGGGCGCCGATCGCGGCAAATTTATGACCCGGTGTAATGGTCAGGTCCGCCCGCCCGGATTCCGGCTGGAATTTTCCATGTAGGCCGATCATGTATTCGAGTGTTCGCGTCGTGGTCGTTCCCACGGCGACTATCCTTCGCCCTTCACGACGAGCTTTTTCAAGCTTTTCAGCCGCCGCCGCATCGATCTGGTATCGCTCGGGCGCGACGGTGTGCTTGCTGAGATCGTCCTCCCGAACCGGTTCAAAAGTTCCGTAGCCAACGTGAAGCGTGATCTCGGCAACATCTACACCGCGTTCCGCGATCTGTTTGAAAATGGATTCTGAGAAGTGGAGTCCCGCGGTCGGGGCCGCGATCGCCCCGCGATTTCTCGCAAACACGGTTTGATAACGTTCACGGTCGGCATCCGGCCAGTCCTTCGCCCGCTGAATGTAAGGCGGAAGCGGCGTACGGCCGATCGCACGAACGACAGCATCGAACGGCCGGTCCGTCTCGAATCTAACGATAACCTTGCCATCCTCCGTTTTTTCTCTAACTTTGCCCGTGAGTTTTCCGTCGAAATCGATGCGTTTGCCGGCCCTGAGCCGTTTGCCGGGCCTTGCAAGGGTGAGCCATAATTGCGGTTCGATCTCTTCGATCAGAAAAATTTCAACACTCGCCCCACTTTCTGTTTGCCCAATAAGCCTGGCGGGAAAGACCTTCGTATTATTTAAGACCAAAAGGTCGTCTTTTCTTAGCAGCCCGGGGAATTCGGCAAATTCGCGATCACAAAACGCCCCGCGGCCCCGATCAACGAAAAGCATTCTTGACGCTTCCCGTTTCGCTAGCGGCTTTTGGGCGATCAAATTACCGGGAAGCTCGAACTTGTAATCGGAAAGCAGCATATTGTTACAAAACGGCTTATCTATTATACTTTGTGTATCGCCGAGTAAAAGTTTTGTAAAAATCTGCCCATCGCTTATAACAGTTTTTACATCGAAAGGAAGGTGAACGCGGTTCGAGGAAAGCCTCAAGCGTTCTAACCTCCCCCCGATCAGCCCTTTAAGGAGGAAGGAAATTATGAACAGGAAGATCTTTTCTACTATCATTGCAACAGTTTTCGTTGCCGCTTTTGTGCTCTTCGTATCCGGATCAGCAGATGCGCAGGGCCGCTACGCCAATCGCTATTCAAAGCGGGACGTAAGCGGAATAATCAACCGAATGGAGACCAGCAGTAACCAGTTCCGGCGCGATTTTGACCGAGCCCTGGACAATAGCCGTCTCAACGGAACAAGGGAAGAGGACAGGTACAACAATATTGTCCGCGATTTTGAGAATTCGGTGGACCGCCTTCGGCGCGAGTTCGACCGCAACGATAGCTGGTGGGAAAGCCGCAACAACGTTCAGGACATGATCCGCGATGCGAGCCCTGTCAACACGATGATGAACGCGCTGCCGTTCCGCCGTAACATTGAGCGGCAGTGGACATCGCTGCGAAACAACATCAACACGGTTGCCGATACCTACGATCTGCCCGGCCTTAATGGCGGCGGTTGGAGCGGCGGCGGTTCTGGCCCCGGATGGGGCGGTGGCGGCAACCCGGGGTGGGGCGGCCCAGGCGGTCAGACTATTACTCCGCCAAGCTGGGCCCAGGGAACGTTTTACGGCCAGGCACCGAACGGCTCACAGATAACCCTCACGATCGCCGGTAACGGCAGCGTTAACGCCAATATCAATGGCCAGACGTCGTACGGCACCTTTACCCGCGGCAATTACCTAAATATGAGTGGGGCCGTGGCCCGAGTTAGCCGTCAGGGCAATGGCATCCTGACCGTGCGCACGGATAATAGTGAAAGAATAGCTTATTCCCGTACTGGCTGGGGAGATGGCGGGAACTCGGGAGGAGGATGGAATCCGGGGAATCCGGGAACGCCGATCTCACCTCCCAGTTGGGCACGCGGAACATTTTACGGCACCGCGGGCGACGGAACCCGTATCACGCTGACGATCTCGCCAAATGGACGTGTCACCGCGAACATCGGGGGAAGCAACTCTTTCGGAATGTTCACCCGCGGTAATATCCTTGAAATTAACGGGGCGTACGCCCGTGTCTCATCGATCTCGCGAGGTATTCGAACAACACGTACCGATAACGGCGAGACCATCACCTACCAGAGGCGATAGGGTGGCATCGTTTCACTAGTGACCTTTACCAAAGAAAAACAGCGTACCGCTTCCGGTACGCTGTTCTTTTTATTGGGCAAGTTCTAAGAACTAACCCCTTCTATGTGATTATTTATCATAACTATCACCCCCAGTGGCAATAGGTTACCGCGACGGTCCGTTAAAAGTCAATAAATTTTGATAAATGGTACCGAATGTCGACTTTTTTCACTTTTTTTTAGTTAAGCAAAAATGGGCTTTCTACGCGAGATTGTCGCTTTTTGGGTTTTGGAGGTGTCCGAACATCGAATTCGTCCGTTCCAAAAAAACTGGACACCCTTGCTATAACTCATTTATGATGGTCAGGTTGATCGCATGAGCGACAGCCCAAAAGGCGTTCTAACCTAAAGTCTCGATCTTCAGACCCCCAACCTGTTTAGACTGCCGCCGAAATCTAAGTAATTAAAGGAGTGTTGAAACATGATCAGAATGGGAAGAGGTTCCAGATCGGAACAGACGAACGATACGGGATTCGAAGAGCAGACGCCTGATTCGAGTCTGGCATATCAATATACAGGGGAAAACCCGAGCACAACGCGGCCCGTGACCGACAGCGAATCGATGGCTCGCGATATTAAAGAAGGACGCCTGAGCGGTTTTGTCGGCCACGGTACCACGCTGACTGGCGAAACCGAATTTCAGGCGATGCTGCGTGTGGACGGCCGGCTGGTCGGTTCGATCTCGTCGGATTCGGGCACGCTGATCGTCGGCACTAACGGCCAGGTCGATGCAAACATAGCTGTTTCGACCGCAACGATCAACGGTGCGGTCAATGGTGACATAGTTGCGACCGAGAAGATCCAGCTTGGCCGCACTGCCAAAGTTGTGGGGAATATCCAAACGCCGCGACTTACCATCGAGGACGGTGCCGTGCTCGAGGGTGGCTGTACAATGTTGAAGGCCCGTGAAGATGTTGCGAAACTGGCAGCCGCGGCCCAATCCCAACAGTATCCACCGGCCGAAACGCCGAGTTATGAATCCACGAGTTATGAGGCGTCCGAAACCGACGAGGATGACGAGGACGACATCCTGGCAAGCACTATCACCGAAGAGGACGAGGACGAGGATGAAGATAAATCGGAAGCCGCATCGGTTTAGTGTTTTTGCAAAAATTTAGTAACCCGAAAGGGCGGTGACCGTGCCGCCCTTTTTTGGTTGCTCCCGATCTCACCTGAACCCCAATTTGGCCCTGCCAGTGTTCTAAACTATGATTGGTTGACCCCAAAACGAAAGTAATTCAAGGAAAACCGGAGGATCTTCTTTCATGTTGAATGATTTTAAAGCGTTTATTGCGCGCGGAAATGTGCTTGACCTGGCCATAGGTGTCATCATCGGTGCCGCATTCGGCATGGTGGTCAAGACATTTACGGACGGCATCATTATGCCGTTTGTAGGTATGGTCACGGGCGGGATCGATTTTAAATCGAAGTTCTATGACCTCAGCGGCACCGTGCCGGCAAACGCGACCGCCGAACAGATCGAAACGGCAATACAAGGCGGTAAGCCGCTGGTGATGTACGGACAGTTTGTCAACGACATCATTACGTTCCTCATCGTCGCGGTCGTAATGTTCTTTCTGGCCCGCTACGCGGTGAATTTGTTCAAGGGCATGGAAGCCGATGCTCCGCCCGCCGCCGATGTCGTGCTGCTGACAGAGATCAGGGACCTTTTGAAGACGGAGTAATTTTGTGTTTTGACCAGGCGCAGAGGGAGAGCTGATATAAATAACCGGGCTGTTTATCCGCCGGGTTTGCCGTCTTAGCCCAGCCTCTGCGTCTTTGCGTCTCTGCGATAAGTTTTTTCGGGGGTAATGAATACGTCGAGCGCCATGTCGCCATCGTGGAGGCCATCAATTCGATCCACCGGCGGGAAAAAGCTGAGGCCGATCTTAAGGCAATCGGGGCGGCATTCGGCAAGGAACCTGTCATAAAACCCCTTGCCATAACCAACGCGAAAGCCGTCAAGGTCAAAGCAAAGCAGCGGAACGATCACAATGTCCATTTCAGGTGGGTCTGCTACGGGGCCATCGGACGGTTCGGCGATCTTCCACCTGTTCTCCAATAACACCGTTTCCGCACGAAACGGCAATGAATCTATGTTGCCGGTTTGTTCATTTATGCGTGGGGCAAAGGTTCGCACATTCGGGAATTCCCGCCAAATCCGTTCGAATATGGGCATCGTCTCGACCTCTCCGGTGTGGTTTATCGAGATAAAGCAGTGAACCGAAGCGGTCCCTGCCAGTTTGGCCTCGCGGAAAAATTTGTCCGCGATCAGGGCGCTCAGGCCGGCGTGCTCGGCGGTAGGCAAAGCACGGTGTTTTCCAAGATATAAGCTTCTTAGTTCGGATTTCGTCACAGATCCAGTTGCGCTGGGCGTCAAGACAAATTCTGATACAGATTCAAAAGTTTATCATGCCAATTGGCTGATGTTCCCGATCCGGCAATAACAAAAAAGACGGGCCCGAAAGCCCGCCTTTGTATTGAGCAAAAGCCTATCGCGGATTATTTCCTGCAATAGCCTTCGCTTCCCTTTGTGATGACCACGCAGTTCTTTTCACCCGCAAGCCATTTCATACCGGTTTCCTCGGCGGTTGCGGCTTTTATGGTCTCCATCTTGTCCTTACGCTTAAATTCGATCGTATCGCCTTTCGCGATGCCTTCGAAAGTTTCGGTTTTGTCGAGATTTTTGATCTCGATCTTGTACTTTTCGCCGTTTTTCACGACGTTAAGCGAGGTGCCTTCGACACCGGGCCATAACCCTTCAAGCGATGCCACCTTGCCGGCGGGAGCGACAGGCGCCTTTGGATCGACCGAGGCACCCGGGGACACGGCAGGTACAGCCGCAGGCGATGACGGAGCGGTTGGGCTCGGAGCGTTGTCCGGAGCATTCTTGACAGGTTCCGTCGGCTGACACGCCGCCAGAACGCCTGCAATTGCCGCAAACAAGATTGTTAATATTGATCTTCTCATTTTGTTGTTTCCTTTTTGGCTGTTCGCGGTTCTTTCCGGCTGATCGACAACCACCGACCAGCCCCGCTAATTCAAGCAAACACAGCCTGATTACTTATTCTTTTGCCAAAACTCTTATTGCTCAAAACTTGTCGAACATCGTGAGCCGTGGCCGTACGAGTAACGCTGCGTCCAAAAGAACGCACGGCGATTGATTTCTTGCAAAAAAAATTCGGAGATTGAAAAGATTCTTTATTGTCCGAATTCGTGGAGTGCAGTTTCGGTTCGCCGGTCTGAACCTAAGTACCGGGCAGCTCGCTGCAGGCGCGAAATATCTAACAAACCTGGAGTCCTTCTATCAGCACATCAGCCACATCGTGTAGATCTTTATAAGCTTGCCGCCTTTGAACGTAAAGTTTGTCGTGCCGGGGCCTTCTTCTTCGTCCATTTCGTAATACCAGACTGGCAGTTTACTTTGCGAGTCGATCTCTTCAGAAGACCTTTTGCCGAAGATCTTCCTGACGTCCGCGGATGAACTGCCGATCTTGACACCGGAAACGTTCCATTTTGCCGAAGCTACCTCAAAAGCTCCGACGGAGAATTTCTTTGCGTTTCGCGGGTCATCCCACAGCCGGAATGTCAGTCCGGGATAGCGGAGCGTCATCTCGACACCGCCGACGCATTCATCGGCCGTTTTCTTTGTTTGCGAGGCCGGTTTGCCGAGTTTTCTGATAACTTCTTCGCGGGTCGCCCCGAGAGAGATGCCGTTTACCTCAGGCCCGGCTTTGAGCGAAGTTTGGGCAAACATGGGCGAAGCGAGGAGTAGAGCGATGGTGGCAATAATTATTCTCATGATCATTAGCTCTGTCCGACAAACTTTAGTTTGTCGCCGGGCCGATTACTAGGCAAGGTCAACAAACTGAAGTTTGTTGGACTTATTTTGAGAACGCCCAATAAGAAAGAAATGCCTGGACGACGCCGATTACCAGGCCGAAGAAGGCACCGAACAGTTCGATCGTTCTCAAATGCTCTTTGGCAACGGACATGACCAGCGATTCAAGCTTTTCGACCGGGTAGTTGTTTATCTTTTCGCGGACGACCCCACCGATATCGAACTCCTTGATAGCGTCCGGCAGTTTTTCCTTTATCGCGTCGATTATTGTGTCCGAGAGCGATTCGCTGGCCGCCTTGAGCTTTTCCGAAGATATGCTGTCGGACAGCAGGCCGATAGGCGTCGCGAGCAGCTTTTCGACCTGATCGTTGAGGACCGAGTTGATGATCTGCGAAGTTTCTTCCCGTGTCAGAATACTAAGCAAGCCCCGGGACAGCATGCTCTTCAGTTTTTCCTCGCTTTCGGGATGCAAAGTTTGCATTATTGCGTCGATGCTATGGGGCCGCAGTTTCTCCAGTGTGCCGGCCAGATAGCCTGTGATCGATGCCTTCATTTCATCGCCGCGAAGAACAGAAAGGACCGATCGCGCGATCTGAGCCTTGAGGCGGCCAAGTTGGTCTGGCGCGATGGTGCCGACAAGATCGGGCAGCGGACGTGTCAGGGCGTTATCTATGCTTGTATTGATAAAATTTCGAGCCTCATCGGCAAAAAAATCGCCCTTTAAGGTTTCTTCGATCCGTTTTGGCAGGCTTTCATTTACGAGGTCGTCAACCTCGCCGATCAGGTTTTCACGCGAAACGAAGATCTTCTTGAAGAACGGCAGGGCTTCGTAATATTCGTGGACCTCATGTTTTATCAATGCCCCGATCTGGTTGCGCGTCTTTTCGGCCGCGGCCAATTCGGTCAGACGATGGACCACGGGCTCGATCTGCTCATTCGCTTTTTCTTTTAATAATCCGACGGCGTCATCCGTAAACAACGTGCCGAGCGGCGTTGCGGTATGTGCAAGGTCATCCACGCGTTTGCCGATGAATTCCCGGACCTTTTCTTCGAGGGCGGGCGAGTTCACTGCCGTCTCTATGCGGTCGTCGAGGAATTCGACGATCTTCTTAAATGATGGATCGTCGATGACCTCGGAAACACGTTTTGAGAGAAATTCGTCCACCCGCCGCGTCACAAAACCGCGTATCGTTTCGAGCGATTCCTCGCTCTTCAGGACATCCTCGATATGCTCTGCGATCTTGAATTGGAGTGAGGTGATCGCGTCAAGCACCGGCGCACGGAGGTTGGCCGGAAGTGCATCGATGAGCGAGGGATAATCGCGCGCGACAATATCGTTCGTGTAGGATTCGACAACACCGCGGATCTTTTTCCTCAGAAAATCTTTGCCGAGCAGCTCTTCCATTATGGTTTCCTGCGAAACCAATTCTTCGCCTACCGCCTTCCCGATCGCGTTCGCCAATCGGTCGCGGTGACGCGGGATCATGCCTTGCGGAAATAGCGTTATGCCTAAGATCTTGAATGGTTTACGAGGGCGAAACAGCATTCGGACGGCAAGCCATGCACCGGCGTAGCCGTGGACGGTAGCGAAAAGAATAAGCAGCGATATTTGGACCCAGAGGTTTTTGAAAACCGGTTCGACGGCCCTGACGATGTCATTGAGAAAATCCATCTGCGTTCCAGTTTTGTTCTTCTTGAGGCTCCGCTTAAGGATCCGACTTCATTTCAGCACGGACAAAAATGAATAGGAAGAACAAGAACGAAAGGAAAAGAGAACCACCCTCAGCATTCAAAATATCTGAAACCCTTTGGACCGCAGGCAAAAATCAGAAAACTCCCTTAACCATTCATAACCGACGCTGTAATTCTTCCATTGCTCGTCACCATCTTTGAACAATGTCATATCGTCGGGCTGATCGGTGATAGAACCGTCTGCAAAGATGCGCTTGTCGGGTTCGAGCTTTGGCAATATCTCATCACGGATCTTCTCGCCGATGAAATGAGCGTCGTCGATCTCTACCTTAACCCCTGTGGCGTTATAGGCCATCTGCCGAAGTTTGCCCTCGCTGAAAAAGTCAAAGCCTTTTATGATCTCAAGAGCCGCCTTCCAGTTCCATACGTTGGAGTTGAATTCGAAATTCTCCGAACCCAGATCATGCAGTGTAAAGCTCATATAATCTCGTGTTGTCCAACAAACTTCAGTTTGTTGCTAATCGAAACGGACAAACAAACTTTGTTTGACCTGCGTTTGTCGCCTACCGGACGAACAAACTAAAGTTTGTTCGATATCAAAAATGCTAAACGCACCCGATAGGCCAAGTCAATAAATGCTGCGAAGTTTTGCATCGGTGCGTGAGTGGTTATAATTCACAATTACCACTTTCATATGAAATACTCGGTCCCATTTCGAATCATCGTCAAAGACCCGATTGCCGGTGTTGCGATGAAGGTTCAGAAAGGAAAGGATAAGCTTTTAGAGCCGTTGATGGCGAATGGCAACGAACTAACCTTTGAATTTGAGGTAACGGTTGACACGGCCGGCGAGGCTCCGAATTTTCTCGGGCCGTTCGCCCAAGGGCCGAAAAGCGCACGGTTCATTTACGTCAATACCGGAAAACAGGCCGGCCAAGACGGGACAATGTGGGACCGCCGTGCAAAATTGTCACTTATGTCGATCTCGAAAGAACGGGTCGAATCGGTTTTAGCTTCAAAGGGTGGCCGCTTTGAGACCGTCATAAATGGCACAGGCCGCGACGGCGGGCCGGTTTGTGCAACGATTAAAGGCCTGGAATGGAAGGTCGTCAAGCAATGAACGAAGACGCTTATCTAGCCAGGATCGGGCTCGAACCCGACCATCTTGAAGTAAACGACGAGGTGCTGCGCCTTCTTCAGCGAAAACACCTTTTGACCGTGCCGTTCGAGAATCTGGACATCCATTGGAAACGGCCGATCGTTTTGGATGTTGACCGGTTTTACGCGAAAGTCGTTGATGAGAAACGCGGCGGGTTTTGTTACGAGCTGAATGGGCTTTTTAATGAACTGCTAAAGTCTTTAGGCTTTCAAACACGGCTTGTTTCCGCCCGCGTCTTTAACGGAACCGGACACGGCCCGGAATATGACCACGCCGCGATAATTGTAACCATCGCTGACGATGAGTATCTTGCCGATGTCGGGTTTGGCGATTTTACCGCTGAGCCGCTGAGGTTTAGCCTGGGTGCGGAACAGCAGGACCCGGCGGGCGTTTTTGTGATTCGAAACTTTGAAGACGAATATTTTGACGTTGCAAAGCGCGACGGCGATACATGGAAAAGCCAGTACATTTTCAAAGACATCCCGCGTGAGCTTTCTGAATTTACCGAGATGTGCGACTTTCAGCAATATTCGCCGGAATCGCATTTTACAAAGGGAAAGCTTTGCTCGATGATGACGGACAGTGGGCGGAAGACACTCACTGACGGAAAGTATGTTTTAACGGAAAATGAAGTGAAGACGGAGGCCCCGATAGCGGACGAAGCTGCATTTGAAAAAATACTAAGCTCTGAGTTTTGTATAAACATCCCCTCCGCGTAAAGGTAAATGTTTGATAAGTCATATTTGAAAAAGACTGGCCAGTTGTGGAAATTCTACGTGTTTTTTACTGGCTTTCCAGTAGTTGGTGTTAGTCTGGTTTTTCTTGGTTTTCGGGGTAAAACTTTTGATGACGTAAATCTCTTAGCCTATCTGGTGATTTTTGGCCTTTTCCTAGCTGTGTCCGGATTTATTCTAGGAGTTCGAACTATTAAATGTCCGAAACGTAAGGTCCGCCTTCTGTGGAAAGCCGTCAGGGAACAGTCATATCAAAATTGGTTTCTGTGGTTAATGAGTCTTGAAGAATGTCCGGTTTGTGAGGGTAATCTTTGTAAAGACACGGCTTGAAAGAGAAGACGCGGTATATTTATGACCCAATCAATTTCATACGCCGACGCCGGCGTTTCCATAGATAACGCCAACCTCGCGGTGGCGAAGATACGCGAGTATGCACAGAGCACCTTCAACGAACGCACACTGACCGAGATCGGGAGCTTTGGCGGGATGTTTGCCGGTGCGTTTCCCGATATGGCAGAGCCGATCCTTGTAGCTTCGGCGGATGGCGTCGGGACAAAGCTGAAGCTGGCGTTTGAGACGGGCGTACATAATACGGTCGGTGCCGATCTGGTCAATCACTGCGTCGACGACATCCTGGTGCAGGGAGCGCGGCCTTTGTTTTTTCTTGACTATTTTGCAACCGGCAAACTCGAACCCGATGTAACCGCTTCGGTCGTTGAAGGCATTGCCCGTGCTTGCCGCGAAAACGGCTGCGTCCTGCTCGGCGGTGAAACGGCCGAAATGCCGGACTTTTACCCGGCCGGCGAATACGACCTCGCCGGCTTCATCGTCGGCGTGGTCGATAAGCAAAAAGTCATTGACGGCAAGTCGATCAAGCCGGGCGATGTCGTCCTCGGAATTCCTTCAAACGGCCTGCAGACCAACGGATATTCCCTGGCGCGAAAGCTTTTCTTTGAAGTAGGTAATTACAAAGTAGATACTTATCTCGACGAACTCGGCTTGACCGTCGGCGAGGCCCTACTTGCAACACACCAAAGCTTTTTGCCGCAGATCGGGCCGCTGCTGGGTGCGGACAAGAGTGTCCGCGTTCCGCTGATAAAAGGCCTCGCCCACATCACCGGGGGGGGCTTCCTCGAAAACATCCCGCGCATCCTGCCCAAAGGCGTCTGCGTCGAAATAAACCGCGGCACGTGGCCGGAACTGCCGATCTTTGGAATGATGCAACGGCTCGGAAATGTATCCGATCAAGAGATGTTTCGGACGTTTAATATGGGGGTCGGGATGGTCATCGTTTGTTCGGAATCCAGCCGAGATCCGATTGCTGATCGGATAAAACATTGCTTCGAAATCGGCCGAGTCATTGCAGGAAAAGCCGGCGTAAAAATTAAAACTTAGCCGCGGAGTTGCACGCTAGCGAAACCGACCTCTCGTTTTTTCAGGGACAAAGGGTGGCCTTAAAGGAAATTCTCTTGCCTGGGTATCAACGTCCTGTTTGGCGTTCGTTCATACTCCATGCGACATTTCCACTCGCATTGCTTTTTTCTTTCCGCTCGGATTAACAACAACGTAAACTTGAGTAACATTCCAGCCCGTAGCCGAATCTTCGCTGCTTGAGCGCAATTCATATCTTCCCGGGGGTAAGTCGGGAAACGAAAAACGTCCATCTTTTCCTGTGCGGCACGCCGCAATCCGCAGTTGTTCAGGTCTGCCGCGCTTGTCAGTCGGTGCTTTAATCATCAAATAACCTGGATTTGTAAAAACTTCAACCAAAGCATTTTCAAAGGGGTCTAAATTGGGTGTTACAACAGCACCGCGTAACTGGCGAAACGATTTCTTTTCAACGATAACAATTTCTAAGTTGCCAACCCAATGTGTAGATTCATCGGTTTTTGGCGGCGAACATGTAAAATTCTGAGCAATCACAAAACCGCTTGAACCAAGTAGAATCAAGAATGAGAAAAACGGTTTCATCACATTTAGTCGTTGTTCTTTACGCAAATTGCAAATTGGGTTTCAGCTTCCATTTTCATTTGCCGCCTTGTAAAAGATCACTTTTCGCGTGAATGCGTACAAATATATGAACCTGATTCAATCCTAATAATGATACCTAGCCTGCAAAAACTCGATTCGATCTTCGCTCACAACATAGGTTAATCGATGTTCCTGGGTAATTCGCCGGGACCAAATTCCGGCTCCGGCGTGTCTCAGTGGCTCAGGTTTTCCGATGCCCTTGAAGGGGTCGCGCAGGACTGCTTCCATGAGGTCGAGCGCTTTTATAAGAACTCTCCGATCCGTCTCGGCCCAGTAGCGCAGATCATCGCGAAACCTCGAGGAAATGACGGAATCGCGGTCTCTATTTTGATCGTTCTTTTTCAACGCCAAATTCCTTACGCAGTTCGTCGACCGTGATCTTCTCCCCGCCGCCGCCTCGAATTTCCTTCACTGCCTCCGTCAATAGAGCAGCGTTTTTTGGCGAACTGAAAATATGGGCAGTTTCGATCATGCTCGAAAGCTCGGCCGCGCTGACCATGGCGACAGGTTCGCGTCCGCGTCGTTTGATCACCACGACCTCGAGGTCGTCGGTGACTTGATCGAGCAGGCTTGCAAGGTTGTTTCGTGCTTCACTATAACTGACTTCTAATGACATATCGCCTCCGCTAGTTGTACAGTGTTATTGTACGTCGATTGTGTGAATAGTCAATAAAAATCCGAATTCTGGTCCTGGGAGGCCATCGCCAGATTAGTGCAACGGTTTCTTGACCACTGCTGTTTATTGGAAAACCACGAACAATCATCGGTGACGCGTTCGAGCAAAGATGCTACATTATTTCTTGCGCTGTTTGTTGTTGGATTTTGTTGGCATCTGGAGTTGTACAGCCTCAGACAGACAAGCAAAAATTTGCATCTAAATAGTAAAAAAGATGTCTTCAGGAAGTTTATTTGATTCAGAGACGAGAAGCGGGCCGGGGAAGTTCATCTATTTGATCGCGGTCGCGGCTTTTTTGGTTTTGGCGGGTGTTGGGTACGGTTTTTACTGGTATTCGTCGCCTATGCCAACTGACCCGAAGGATATTTTGGCGTCGGAAATAAAGGAAAGCACGGTGCTTATGCTGGCGCAGCCTTCGTTTTCGGGTGACGAATTTCGGGCACAGCTGCTTGGTAGGGGGCGGCTGGAGAAGTATGCCTGGCGAGAGAAGGTGGCGTATTTTACCTATCCTGATTCCGACGACGCAGAGTTTCAGGAATTTGTGGCCAAATATTTCAACGATCCGGCCAAGATCGATTTTGGAAACCTCGAGAACGGGAGGGTGGTACTTGATTCTTACAAATTGGCGCCGTCCCCCGGTGCGGCACGATTCTTCAAGACTTCGACCGATAATTTCCGACTGGATACCAACCAGTC
>JBGTJP010000127.1:0-5903 GCA_041745075.1 Pyrinomonadaceae bacterium
GTACGTGAGTCGCGGCCATTCGGACGGGAGATCGACGTCGATCAGTTTCAGGACGTGGTTGAACATCCCTTCCATTTCGCGATAGACCTGTTCGCGGTTGACGAAGGACATTTCCATATCAAGCTGCGTAAACTCCGGCTGCCGGTCGGCGCGGAGGTCTTCGTCGCGGAAGCAGCGGGCGATCTGATAATAGCGGTCGAGGCCGGCGATCATAGTGATCTGCTTCAGGATCTGCGGCGACTGCGGCAGGGCGAAGAACTTACCGGTGTGGATGCGCGACGGGACGATGAAATCACGTGCGCCCTCGGGCGTCGATTTCAGCAGGATCGGCGTTTCGATCTCGATAAAATCGCGGTTATCGAAATATTCGCGGATCTTCGACACGGCCTTCGCACGCATGCGAATATTGTGCTGAAGCTGCGGCCTTCGCAGGTCAAGATAGCGGTATTTGAGTCGTGTTTCCTCGGCGGCGAGGTTTTCGCTTCCGGCGACCTCAAGCTGGAACGGTGGCACCTTTGCGTCGTTGAGGATAAGCAGTTCGGTGACCTTTATCTCGATGTCGCCCGTCGCGAGCTTTTTGTTGTGGGTGCCCTCGGCACGGCTTACGACCTCGCCCTTGACGGCGATAACAAACTCACCCCGAAGGCCCTTTGCCTTTGCATGGGCTTCGTTGGCGTCCTCCTCGCTAACCACGACCTGTGTAATGCCCTCGCGGTCCCGCAGGTCAATAAATGTAAATACGCCAAAGTCCCGCTTCTTCGCGACCCAACCCATCAATACGACCTGTTTGGTCACGTCGCCCTCGCGAAGCTCGCCACAGGTGTGTGTTCTTTCTAAAGTTCCGAGTGTGTCTAACATAAGATCAATTTGTCAGTAGCCCGCACGTAAGTAAGGGCTCGACGCCGCCAACGAGTGCCCTTACTTACGTGCGGGCTACTGACACGTGCTCCAAAATAAAAACGCCTTTCGATTTTGCGACAAACGAAAGGCGGAGCGGTCAGAAATTAACTCGCTCGCCTTAGGTATTATTATTGTCGTCAAATCGAACTGCGTTCATTATAAAAGCCAAGATCAGGCTGTGGATGATAATACAGGAAACTTTAAACGAAACGCAACCTTGGGGTTTGGAAGTGGGAGCGAGTGTCTTCGGCAATTGTTCCGTTTCAACAATTATCGAATGCAATAGGTTTAATTATTTGATGGTTTTCTGACGAGTTTCTTTCGCTCTTCCCATTTCTTTGTGTAATCCTTGTCAGGCACATAGGTCATGATGGTCAAGAAAAATTCTACAATATCTTCCGACGTTTTTGTCGTGGCAAAAAAGTTGGCATCAGATTTTACAAATGTTGCCATTATGAATCCATCCTTGAATGCTGCGGTCCAGAGTTCGTCACCGTTAAAATATTGTCCCTTGTACCACAGTAGCTTGTCCTTATTTACCATCGCATACAGGCCAGTTGCATTACCGGCCAGAGGGCCGATGTCATATCTGATCTCCAGTCCGCCATTCTTTGTAATGCTACCCACATCCGTGTCAATCCCTTTCCTTTTTTCGTGTACGTAGGAGTCGAGAAGTTTAATGTTCCCAGGGAGTGGCACAGGAGTTGACGACTGTGTGCACCGCGTTTGAGAAATCATCTCCGAAACGAGCATGATCCCCAGGAATTGAACAAAAACGAAGAAAAATAGGTTCGATCTCATATCGGCCTCACTGGAAATAAAATCTCGCAAAGTAGTAGAGAATAGGAGCATTAAATAGCAAACTATCCAGCCGGTCAAGCAATCCTCCATGTCCCGGCAAGATCGAGGCGGCGTCTTTGGTTTTGGAGCCGCGTTTCATTGCGGATTCGGCGAGGTCGCCGAGGACGCCGACCGCCGCCATTACGATGGCGAGCGGGATTGAGAATTTGTAGGGAAGTTCGGGGAAGAATACCAGCGTGCAGAGGGCGGCAAAACCGGCCGCGGAGACGAGGCCGCCGATCAGGCCTTCGACGGTTTTTCCGGGCGAGATGATCGGAGCAAGTTTATGCTTGCCGAACGCGCGACCTGTAAAGTACGCACCCGCATCGGAGCCAAAAATTACTACAAAAAAGAACAAAAGAAGGTCGGTCGAAAGGCCGGGAATGTTCTCAAAACCCACCCGCGTCGATATAAGAAATCCGCCAAGAAACGCAACGTAAAGTACGCCCAGGATCGTAACGCCGATGCCGGTCAGCATCTTTGAAAAATCTTTTTGAAAACGAAAGGTCTGCGTGATCAGAACAAGGGTGACGAACAGTGCGAGCACGAGCAGCAGCAGGTCGGGCGCCTTGCTCGGCGCGTCAAAGATAAACGAAACGGTCAGGCCGGCCGCCCCAAGGTAAGCGATGCCAGCGTCTGCCTTTAGCTCGAGCTTTTTCGTGAGCGAATAGAATTCGAACAACCCGGCCGCAAGGGCGAGAACGGCGATCGCCACAAATATCCAAACCGTCGCCGGCACCCACCACGGCAAAATGATCGATGCGATAAGTATCGGGAGGGCAATGAGGGCTGTGAGTAGACGTGTTTTCATTTTGCAAAAAAGCTATCCACTATCCGGTGGAGATTTTCCTTATTTTCCAGTGGATAGTTATTTAGTTGAAAGTTGATAGTTAGAAGCCACTCATGCGGCCTGAGTCGAACTGACGCCGCCGAACCTGCGATCGCGCTTCTGGAATTCGACTATCGCTTCGAAAATATGCTGCCGACGAAAATCGGGAAACAGCGTCGGTGTGACATAGATCTCGCTGTATGCAAGCTGCCAGAGCAGGAAATTCGAGATACGCATTTCGCCGCTTGTTCGGATCAATAGATCGACATCCGGCAGGCCGTGGGTGTAAAGGTTACGCTCGATATCCGATTCATTAAGGCGTTCGATCGAATCGCCCCGGTCGATGAGTTGCTGAGCCGCCCGCCTGCACGCTTCCAAAATCTCAGCACGTCCGCCGTAATTCAGAGCGACGCTGAGTACCGTGCCCGTGTTTGCCGCCGTATGTTCGGTGGCCCAGGCGAGTTCTTTTTGGACGGCGTCGGACAGGCCCGCGATATTGCCGATTGCCTGAAAACGGATGTTGTTCGCCTTCACCTCGGCCATTTCGCTGCGGATGTAGCGTTTGAGCATCGACATCAGGCCGGAGACCTCGGCCTTCGGGCGTTTCCAATTCTCCGTCGAAAATGCGTAGAGCGTCACAGCTTCGATCTGAAGCCGGGCACTTGTGTCGAGGATCGAGCGAACCGATTCGGCACCGGCTTTATGGCCGAATATTCGCGGCTTTCCGCGCATTTTAGCCCAGCGGCCGTTGCCGTCCATGATGATCGCGATATGGCGGGGAAGCCGCTCCGGATCGATCCCGGCGAGCAATTTCGCCTCCGGCGAATCAGGTTCGATCACTTTTGCAAAGCGTTCATGCATTTGAAGCGCCCTGTGGCTTAACCGGCACACTCCCTACCGGTCGTGTTTCCGCCTTTATGATCGCGTCCGAGTTTATTGGGCCGTAAATGTGCGGATACGGTTCGTCGTTTGTCGATGGTTCGCTGACGAGCGGCGATGTGAGCTTGTTAGCGTCGATACCTAGGACCACAACTTCCACGGCGTCGCTGTAATATCGCTCCAGAACGTCGTCGAGCTGGTCGGCGTAGCTGCAGTGAATAAAGCCTTCTGTTTCAAGGCTTTCGGATTCGTAAAATGATCGGTCCTTCACTTCGGCCCAGACATCGGGCAGGACAATGTGATAGATCAGCATACTCAATGTGTCCAACAATCTTCAGTTTGTTACTCCGCATCGACAAACTGAAGTTTGTCGGACAAGTCAATAATCGACCTTTACCAGGGACAGCCCGCTTGCCGGCGCCGTCTGTCCGGCAAGATTTCGGTCGAGGGTTGCGAGCGCAGCCAGAATTGTATCAGAATCTTTTTCGCCGCGCCCGACCTCAAGCAGCGTACCCATCAGCGATCTCACCATATACCGCAAAAAACCGTTCGCCCGGATATGAAACTCGATAATGTTCGTGTTTGCCCGAGGGTCCCAGATGGATTCGACGCTCGATTCGGCGACAGTGCGGACTTTGTTCTCGCTTTCCGATAAAGCAGAAGAGAACGCCGTCCAATCGTGTTCGCCCAAAAGCAGACGGGCGGCGTCGTTCATCCGGGCGGCGTCCAGAGGCCGTGTTTCGTGCAGGGCAAACCGCCGCCAAAAAGGCGACATCACCGGAGCGTTGACGATGCGGTACACGTACGCCTTGCCGCGGGCCGAAAAGCGCGCATGAAAATCGTCATCGGCTTTTTCAATGTTAATTATCCTGATATCACGCCACAAATTACCGTTTATCGCGTTGCGCAGCTTGTCGGGCGTCCAGGAACGGTTGAGCTTTACGTTAGCTACCTGCCCTTCTGCATGCACCCCGGCGTCCGTGCGGCCCGAACCCGCCACCTTTACCGGCGCATCCTCCAAAGCTCCGATAACCCGTTCGAGCTCGCCCTGAATGGTCCGTGCGTTTTCCTGCACCTGCCAGCCGTGAAAGTCGGTGCCGTCGTATTGAATGAGAAGTTTGAAATTCATCAAGGGTATAAAAGCCTAAATCGTTCACAGCAGACGATGGAGTTCTCATCGAACGAGAAGCCGAGCTCAGCCGCTTCTCGAGTGAAATAATCCCAATGTACCTTACGCCAGCTTTCGAGTGTTTGGTCGTCCTCGCCCTCGTCGTAGGCAAAGGCATCGTCGACCTGTTTGAACGGAATGTGACTGATCTCGACGGTTTGGATAACGCACAGCGGCTCGCCTACGAGATCGGTGACGACGCTGTATCCGCCATCTTCCGGCGCGTTTTCGGGCTGCCGCTTGTTTGTTTCCAGCAAGCTGGCGGTTGCGATCTTTTTGCCCGAAAGCACAAGTTCCGCCAGTTCGCGAGCCATTTCGGGAGTGTTCCCGAAATACCAAACCTGATAAGGCGAATCGGCGTCTGCCAGGCCGGTTGACCGGCAGAAATCTTTCCAGTACGAAACTACCTTTTCGTTAGAGTGCATTTTAGTAGAGTTGCGAGTCGATCATCGTCGCAAACCGTTCCGGCGATCCCGCATCCATCCGCAGATACAACGCCGGCTCGATCAGTTCAAGTTCCATAAGGGCAAACTCGTCGGCAGCGTCGCGTACAAGATCGACGCGGGCGTACAGAAGCTCTTGTCCGATCAGGCCAAGTGCTTTCTCGCCCGCCGCGAGCAATTTACTGTCCGGCTCGACTGCGGTTATCAGGCCGCCGTGCTCTTCCTGTACGCGAAAATCCGAAGTTTTCGGGGCTTTATTTATTCCGTGGCTGAACTTTCCACCGAAATAGAATAACGAATATTCGCCCTCTGTGACTATTGCAGGCATAAAAGGCTGGATCATGAATTCGCGCGAAGCAAAGGTCTTTGCCAGAGCAGGATCAAAGGACGTCAGGCGATATGTATGCTCGGCGGTGGCGCTGATGACCGGTTTGACGATCAATTCGGCCGAACCGAATTCCTTCTGCCATTCGCGGAAATTCTCCAGCGTATAGCTCGGGTTCCAGATCGTCGGCACGATCGGGCAGCCGCGTTCGAGCATTTCGCGCAAGTACGCCTTGTTCAAATTCCAACGGACTATATCGAGAGGATTTTCGAGACGGGCGGACGACCGTTCTATCGTTTCCAGAACGCTGATGAATTCATCCGGCGCGCGTTGATAGTCCCAGGTGGTGCGCAGAATGACCGCCTCGTATTCATTCCAATCGATCGTCCTGTCGCGCCAGGAGATCGTGTCAACCTTCCATCCCAACGCCGCAAGCGGACCAATGGCCAGGTGGTCGTCGGCCACATAGCCGTCCATGTTGTCCATGGAAAGAAAGCAGATGCGTCGCATATTTTATTT
>JBGTJP010000128.1:0-13870 GCA_041745075.1 Pyrinomonadaceae bacterium
CAAGGAAGGAGACGTCTTTGTGCGCATCGATCTGAGCATTCGGGTGCTGGACAAACAAGAAATGCAGGAAAATATCGATCAGGTAGCTGCGGCGGCGAATGAAGTATTTGCAGGGCTTAAGCCGTATTTGATAACCGCGAAATGATACGAGCCGCTTTGTTTCAGTATGTTAGTCGATTCGCAACGGACGGGTTGCGGCTGTCACAAACCGACGTAATTTATGCAGGTCTCGGTTCGGCTAAACTCGCCAGGTCTTCAAAGTAGCGTCTGTGAGTACGCCGCACGACGGCTTCGCTAGAAGCCTCCAGGATGACTACCTCGTTTTCTACGCCCCGCCGGTGGAGGTCGAGTTCAAGTTCTAAACGCTCATCCGAGGCCAATTGTCGATCGGCATCGGCAAATCGCTTAAACGTGACCAGTTCGCCCCGGCGCCTATTGTATTCAATTAGAAATATCATTAATCTCTCCCCTTGATTTTTTCAGCCTCATCAATCAAGTTCCGCAATGCCGCATGGATCGTATCACGCCATCTATCGTGCCTTATCTTTGCTTCTTCGAATTCCAAACGCTCTTTATCCGAAAGCAGGTTTTCCGAGATCCTTTTTAACGCGACATCAGAGGCTTCGCATTTCGCAATTTCCACCGAGATCTCACCCAAGCTCGCTAATATAGATCCGTCTCCTTTTCCATATTTTAACGCAGTTCCAGTAACATCCGATAGCTTTTCTGAGACTTCCGCCCAAAGATGTTGTAGCGACGTTCGGATTTGCACCTCTACCAGCTTGCCTTCGAGATTTACCACTACGTGAACGGCTCGATAGCCGTGGCTTGGTTTTTCGCGACGATCCACGACCGTAGTTCGTTCGAAGAGTGTTCGGAGCGACTCGACGGCCTCCTCCTGTTCGGAACCATCTTGGACGACGATACGACAGCCTGCGATGTCCTGTATTTGAGTGAGCCGAATGCTCTCACGGAGCAACTTCTCGGCAATTGATTCCTTCGTCTTTGCCCGTTTACTTGGTTCAAGCTCCAAAATATCCCGGATCGTGCCGGCCACTTTCTCATGCGCCTGTGTGAATGTGCTTCGATATTCTTCAAGTTGTCGAAAGTCCTCGTCTTTAGTGTTGCCTTGCCGAATTCGGTCACCTAGTCGGTCAAGCTGTGATCTTGAAATTGGCATACATTGAGGCACGCAGGCCTTCTTGATTTTAACATCATCGGGATTCAAAGCCCTTTTGTCATCAGCCGCCCAAACAACTAAAATCTAAATTCCGAAGTATGTCGTCAGAAGTAGAAAAATACCACGAGGAAGAGCGGATCGGGAAGACTTACGACCTTCGGGTCGTGAAGCGCCTGGTCGGCTATTTGAGGCCCTACTGGAAGCTTGTCGCGGTCGCGCTTACGCTGACGCTGTTTACGAACGTGCTTGTCAGCCTGCAGCCGCTGTTTACCAAGATAGCGGTCGATGACTTCATCACGCCGAAAAGCACGGACGGCATCTGGATATTCGCATTCGCCTTTTTCGGGCTTTTTCTTTTCAGGTTCCTTTTTTCCTACATTCAGGAAGTTTTGCTGAACAAGGTCGGGCAGCGGGTTATGTTCGACCTGCGGACCGAGATCTTCACCAAGCTGCAGCGGCAGGAGGTGGCGTATTACGACAAATATCCGGTCGGGCGGATCATCACGCGGTTGACCTCCGATGTCGATGCCTTGAACGAGATGTTCACGTCGGGTGTGATCGACGTGCTGGGCGATCTGGTCGTGATATTTGCCATTATCGGAATGATGTTCTGGCTGGACTGGAAGCTGGCGATCGCTTCGTTGATCGCCGTGCCGTTGCTGTTTGCCGCGACTAACTGGTTCCGCAAGCACGCCAGAAACGGCTTTGACCGCGTCCGGACGCGGAACGCGAAACTGAACGCTTACCTGCAGGAGTTTATCTCGGGTGCACAGACGGTTCAGTTGATGAACGCCGAGGATAAAGCAAAGAAGGGTTTTCACGACATCAACGACGATTACCGGCAGGCAAATATCGAGACGATCTATTACTACTCGGTATTCTATCCGCTGGTCGATTTTATTGGTGCGATCGGGATCGCGGTTGTCATTTTCTTTTTCGGGTTCGAATACCTGAGCGGACTTTCGGCGGCGGGACAGGCGTTGACCGTTGGCATTCTTGCGTCGTTTATCCAATATTCGCTGCAATTGTTTCAGCCGATCCGCGACCTTTCGGACAAATTCAACGTGCTTCAGGCAGCCATCGTGGCGTCGCACCGGATCTTTATCCTGCTCGATCTTGAGATCGACATCAAAACCCCCGAAGAACCTAAGAAAACGGGCAAGGCCCGCGGTGAGATAGAATTTCGCAACGTCTGGTTCGCTTATAAAGAAAATGACTGGGTGATGAAGGACGTGTCGTTCACGGTCAAAGAGGGCGAGAGCGTCGCTTTGGTCGGCCACACGGGTTCGGGGAAAACCACGGTCACGAATTTGCTGATGCGGTTCTATGATGTGCAAAAGGGCAAGATACTGCTTGATGGCGTCGATGTACGCGAATGGGACCTGCACGATCTTCGGTCAAATTTTGCCGTCGTGCTGCAGGACGTTTTTTTGTTCAGCGGCTCGATCGAGAACAACATACGACTTGGCAACGCGGACATCGACGCTGAACGCATTCGGTGGGCGGCGAACGAGGTGAAGGCCTCCGACTTTATCGAACATCTTGACGGCAAGTATGCGTTCCAGGTGCACGAACGCGGTGCCGGGCTTTCGGTCGGACAAAAGCAGCTCATTTCGTTCGCGCGCGCACTGGCGTTCGATCCGACCATTCTTATTTTGGATGAAGCGACCAGCTCGATCGATACCGAGACCGAGCAGCTTATCCAACAGGCCGTCGAACGGGTGATGGAAAGCCGCACATCGATGGTCGTCGCCCACCGCCTCTCCACCATTCAAAAATGCGACCGGATAATGGTCTTTCACCACGGCGAACTTCGCGAAAGCGGCAGCCATAATGAACTGCTCACAGAGCGAGGCCTTTATTGGAAGCTGTTTCAGCTTCAATACTCTGATCGCAACCCGCAATTGCCGGACGGAGATCTTCCGCCCGGGCTTGAAGCAGGTTCCACCATCGGAGTTTAAGAGTGTTTTTGGATCGAAGTGATGCCTACGCCCGCACGAAGTAAGGGCGATATATTCAACGTCCGGGTATCGCCCTTACTTCGTGCGGGCGTAGGCATGGAAGCTATCACTAGAACAGAAAAGGGCTTATAGTTTATACTGTGTCACTAAACATGCCGACAGAAGCCAAAACAAGTGCCGATCTTTCTAATGAAAACCGCGAGATGATCGACCTTATTTATGCACGCTGTGTCGAAAATGCTCCGAATTTCGGCGTCACGGCGGACTGCTTTACCGATTCGCTCCGTAAAACTATCGATAAGTATGTTGCGGCCAATTCACCCGGTGCGGCGGATGCCGGCGATGTCGATAGTCTGTTGGCTCAGATCCAGTCTGACGACCTGTTCATGGCGATCGCATGTGCTAACGGAAACGAGCGGGCCTGGTGGGAATTCGACCAGAATCACAGGTCCTATGTTGAACGGGTCGCTCGCCATTTAGCCAAAACTGAGGTGGATGCGCAGGAAGTGATCGATCAGGTCTATGTTGAACTTTACGGCACGAAGATCGTGGACGGCGAGCGCGTCTCGAAATTTGCGACATACAGCGGCCGCGGCAGTTTGCGCGGCTGGTTGAGGACTGTTATTTGGCACTCGCTTGTCGATCTGCATCGTGCCAGCCACGATGAGGTTTCGCTCGACGAAATGACCGAGAACGTCGGCGAAGGCATGGCCCACGCCAGCTTTGCCGAAGCGGCTCCGGGCGGCGAGGACGAGATGATCGACCATCTTACCCGCGAACGGTACCGTAGAGCCACCGTTTCGGCTATCGAGGCGGCATTTCGGTCGCTGGAAGACCATGAAAAGCTCCTCTTGCTTTTTTATCACGTAGAAAATCTTAAACTCCGCGAAATCGCTCGGCTGGTCGAAAACGAGGGTTCGCCTCTTCGCGGCTGGTTTCAGAGAAAATCGCAATCGAGAAATGACGATCCGGCCCGGCGGATCCATGAATCGACCATAATGCGTTGGCTGGAAAAGAGTTACGCACGCGTATTGCATTTGTTTAAGGCCGAATTAGCCGACCAAAGCAGCCTGTCGCGGGATGAAATAGAAATATGTGTAGGTTTGGCCACACAGGACCTGGCCGGCAATAATCTCTTCAAAAACCTGTCTACCTCCTGACGGGGTTGAAAAAGGGCGTAAGTTTTTCACTCCGGCAGAAAAAATAGTGCAAATGTTAACTAAAGGTTGCGTCTGCTATACGGGAGGTTAGAACTCTAATGGAAAACAAAGGAAATATAAGCCCGCAAGAAGCGGCCATGGCAAATCTGGTAAGCCAATATTTAAGGGTTCGGTCGGCCGCGGACATGAACGGTTCGGCAGACGGCCCGCATCTTGACAACGATTCGCTGGCCGCATTCACCGAGGGAAGCCTGTCGGAACGCGAGGCAAAACCTGTTGTTAGCCATTTGGTTGATTGTTTGTTCTGCCGCCACGTGACCGCCGAATTGATCAGATTGGATATGGCGTTTGCCGAAAATCCTGTAGCTATCCGATCTGCCGACACGGCGGAGCCATCCAAAGTATCGGAAGTGCTGAGCGGCCTATTTACGAAGATATTTGGTACCAGCGACGGGGCAGTCTTTGCCCATAACGAAGAGGACGAGGACGAAGAAATAAAAAACGAGGATTCGGAAGATCCTAAATAAATTCAGGCGAAAGCCTTTTGAAATGACCGATCGACGGGTTGCGGTACCTGAGATCGGTCATTTTTTTCGCGCCCGAAATGCTGCCGACAACCGAAATACTTATTTTCCGTTACAAATATAATGATATAGCGTTATAATTAAACATCATAGGAACCGATATCGTGGAGCAACTACATTTGGCGGAAACGAATAGCGATTGTCCCTGGACCGACAGGTCGGTAACGGTTGAGAAGGTCGCAACGGCCGATCTGCCAACCGTAACGGGTGATTTTAAGATCGCCGGCTACCGTTCGCTGACCAGCGACGAGGAATTCGTTGCGCTGTACAAAGGCAAAATGGACCCGGCGGTTCCGACGCTTGTGCGGATCCATTCACAATGCCTTACGGGAGATGTATTCGGTTCGATCAAGTGCGATTGCGGCCCGCAGCTTCACAAGGCCATGGAAATGATCGAGGCCGAGGGTCGCGGAGCCATCGTTTATCAGCAGCAGGAAGGCCGCGGGATAGGCATTCTTAACAAGATCAGGGCCTATGCCTTGCAGGACGAGGGTGCCGACACCGTCGAGGCAAACGAAAAACTCGGGTTTGCCGTGGACGCCCGCACCTACCAGCAATGTGCTGAAATACTGTTCGACCTCGGCCTTTGCCAGGTACGTGTCATGTCCAATAACCCCGACAAACTAAAGGCTTTAGAGGCCGCGGGCCTCCGTATCGTCGAACGCATTCCCATCGAGATCAAGGGCGAAGAGGCCGCCGCGCATTATCTAAGGACAAAAAAAGAGAAACTTGGGCATCTCCTGGATTTTTGACCTAAATGCATCTTTTCATAAGTTTGTTCAATAATTTGGATTTTGCATCACCGCTCCGGCGCCGGGCCAACCCGGTAAATATAACCAAACAAACCATTTAGAAAGAAAATGTCCGTCGGGCATAGATTTTGCAATCTACTACTGCAGAAGCGCGGTCTGTCTTCAATTTATACCCCCTAAATCGCTTTCCGCGCTTTTGAAACAGTAATTGCTACAGGAGATTAAAAAATGAACAAGAACTTCAAGTTTCTAGCCTCGATTCTTGCTTTCGTCTTTGCCTTTTCGGCAATGGCGTTCGGGCAGGGAACGACAGGCAGCATTGAAGGAACCGTGACGGACGCAAACGGAGCTCGAATTCCGAACGCGACCGTTAAGGTAGAGAGTTCGGGTGCCACGACGGGATACAACCGTACCGTGACCGCTGACGACTCCGGATATGTAAACATCGCAAATGTTCCTCCCGGAACATATAAAGTAACTATTTCGGCATCAAATTTTGCCGAACAATCACAGACCGTATCCGTTTCCGTTGACCGTGCAACACCGGTCGCGGCAATTTTGCGGGTAGCGGGTGCAAGCATTGACGTGACCGTGACCGGCGACTCTGCCGTTACGGTTGACGCAACAAACAGCACTGTTGACACGACGATCAGCAAACGTATCTTTGAAGCCCTGCCAAGCGGAACAACCTTTGGCTCGCTGCTCAAGATCGCTCCGAATGTCCGTCCTGAGCCGCTTAATGCAGGCTTTCAGATCGACGGTGCCTCGGGTGCCGAGAACGTTTTCGTCGTTGACGGCCAGGAAGTAACGAACTTCCGTACCGGCCAGCTCAACTCAAACAACAACCTTCCGTTCGATCTTTTACAGGAAGTCCAGATCAAATCGACCGGTTTCAACGCCGAGTACGGCGGAGCAACGGGCGGCGTTATCAATGCTGTCACCGCCGGCGGCGGTAATGCATGGCGCGGAAATTTCGGTGTTCGCTTTACGCCAGCCCAGCTTCAGGGGAATCCGCGGCTCTTTTTGAACCGCTTTTCCACAACCACGACACCGGAATACTTCCAGCCGCCGAAGGATGGCGGAACGGGCTTTTTCCCGGTTGCCAGTATAAGCGGACCGATCGTTAAGGACCGTCTTTGGTTCTCGGCTATCTATGCTCCGCAGATCTTTGAGACAAGCCGGAACATTGACTATTTCACGACCGGAAACAATCCGGCGGGCCGTGCAGTTGCTTCGACCGAACTTTACAAGAGCAACGTCCGGACCGAAGAAATGTTCTTAAGACTTGATGCTCAGCCTTCGTCAAAGCTAAGACTCTTCGGAACGTTCCTTTACAATCCGATCATTCAGAATGGTGTTTTGCCAGGAAGCACGGAAGGCCTTAACGGCGCTCCTCAGAGTGCTCTTGGCCTTGTCGGGGCTGCTTTCCTTGGTCAGCAGGGCGGACGCCAGAACAGTAATTCAGTCAACGGTCAGGCAACGTGGACACCGACGAACAATCTGGTCCTGAACTTCCGTGCCGGCCGCAGCTTCCTAAACGAAAAATTGAATTCGTATGGATTGCCGCAGGTTCTTCGATCCATCTGCCAGGCTGGTTGGAATGCGAGCACAACGCCCGGCTCCAACTGTACGAATGGTTTCCAGAACATCGCAAATAACTTCGGGATCAATTACGACGTATCGACGCGCACCACCTTTGACGCTGACGCAAGCTTTGTGGGTATCAACCTGGGTGGCCGTCATAACTTCAAGGTTGGTTATCAGTTCAACCGTCTCTTTAATACGGTCGATCAGGGGTACGCAAATCTTGGAATTTCCTCTCTTTATTACGGCCGCTCCATTGCGACCCTAACAGGACAGTCACCGACCGGAACGCTTTGCACAACCGGCCAAACAACGGGCTGCTACCTTGGTTCCGGATTTCTTCAGAGGTTCGGTACGATCGGCGAAGCAAGCAGCAGAAACCAGTCGGTCTTTTTCCAGGATTCGTGGCAGATCGCCCGGCGCCTGACCCTCAATCTTGGTATCAGGATCGAGAACGAGATCGTTCCGAGTTTTGGTGATGCCGGTACAACCCAGGCGATCACCTTTGGCTGGGGCGACAAACCGGCTCCGCGTCTTGGTTTTGCTTATGACCTTACGGGCAGCGGTAAAACAAAGATCTTCGGAAGTTACGGCTGGTTCTATGACCGCTTTAAGTATGAACTGCCCCGCGGTTCGTTTGGCGGTGATTTCTTCCGTCGTGACTACTTCGAAATTCTTCCGTCGCGCGGTGCCGCCTATCAAGGCTACACATTAGCGAACATCCTTGGCGGACGGCCCGATACCCTTGGCGGTACCTGCCCGATCAGCCCCGCCGTTGGTTACTCGATCTGCCAGTTCGATTTCCGTATCGCGACCAACCAGACCGGTGCCGACATCTTTGACTCGGGTGCTATCGATCCGAGCATTAAGGCGGCCCGCCAGAGCGAATATACGTTTGGCATTGAGCATGAGGTAGTTCGTAACATGGTCGTTGCCGGGCGTTACACGCACAAGCAGGTTGACAGAGCCATCGAAGATATCGGTGTATTCAACGACCAGGGCTCGGAAGCCTATATTATCGGCAATCCTGGCTTTGGCCTTGTTTGCGAAATTTCGAATTCGGCAAACCTGCCGTGCCCGAAGGCGATCCGCAGGTTTGATGCGGTTGAAGTTCGCCTTGACAAGCGTGCGACCAAGTACTTCTTCAACGCCAGCTATACCTGGAGCCGACTTTTCGGTAACTACTCAGGTTTGGCCAGCTCGGATGAATTTGGACGCTCGTCACCGAACGTAAACCGTTTCTTCGATCTGCCGATGTTGGGCTTTAACGCCAACGGCGATCCGGATGACGGCAAGCTGGCAACGGATCGTCCGCATGTCGTAAAGGCATACGGCGGCTACACGTTCGATTGGGGCGGTAACAAGCGGCACGCGACAACCGTTTCGGCTTTCACCACCTTCCAGTCGGGCACCCCGTTGACGACGATCTACACAAACTATGCTGTTGGCTCGGCGATCCTTTTCGGACGCGGAGATCTGGGACGGACCGAAATGTTTTCGGACACTGACTTTGCGGTCCACCACCGTTACAAGTTTGGCCGTGACGGCAGGTTCGCACTTGAGCCGTTTATCAACATCACCAATCTTTTCGACGAAAAGAATGAGTTGACCCGTCAGACGGCGATCAGCAGCACGGACTTCCGAGCGGCGCAGTTGGCAGCCAATGGCTGTACAACCTGCGGTAGCGAGGGTGCTGTTTTCGATACCATCTTCAACGGCCCGGGCATTCAGCAATTCATTTTGAACTATCTGGCGAATCCGACCACTACGGCCGCACAGGGACGACGAAATGACTATGGTTTGACCAACGGCTATCAGGTCCCCCGCTCTGTAGCTTTTGGTGCACGCTTCTTCTTCTAGTTCTTAACTTGAAGATCACTTATGAGCCTGTCCTTTATTGGGCAGGCTCTTTTTTCGTCTTGTCAGGCCGTGATCGCCATTTCCGCGAAAAAGTTCGCAGCCTTTCTAAACGGCACTGAGTTCGACCCGTGCTCTCTGGTCGCACGTTGTATTTCGTCCATATCATTCCTACCTTCCATATCGTTCCTATCGTTCGCATCATTCCTATCGTTCGCATCGTTCCTAGCTTTCGGATCGCTGTTTGAATTGGGCCCGGTTCGTCTTAAGTTTATTGCGGGCGGCCTCTAAAACGGGCTACGGACGAATATTATGGCGATGAAAAAAGTGCGTGATATGGCGATGGTAGAGGCTTGCCGTGAGCTTTATATGAAGTACGGCGGGCGGGGGCATTCTCAGATAGAGACGGAGATGCGGGAAGCGGGCTGGACGACTTTTTCACGCTTCAATTTGTATACAGCGAGCTCCGCGGACGGTCGGATCAGGAGGCACGGGTGGGTAGACCGATTTGGGTGGAAAAAGGAGCTGGAGCGCCGGAAGAAAAGAGCGGCGGCACGGGCCGCGAGGAAGATAAAGAAGTTCGAGCTTTGGCTTGAGGCCGATCCGGCAAAAATGAAGTGGACGGCCAAACATCATATTCATATCTGTGAACAGCTTGCAAAAATTACCGGCGGCGAGGTAAAGCGGCTGATGCTGTTCGTGCCGCCGAGGCATGGCAAAAGCGAGCTCGTCACAGTGCGGTACGCGGCGTGGCGGATGGTTCGCGAGCCGCAAATTAACATTATTATCGGGTGCTATAACCAGTCGCTGGCGAACCGCTTTTCCCGCAAGATGCAGAGGCTGGTTGAGGGGAGCATCAAGCTCGCACGGGGGAAGCGTTCCGCCGGTGAATGGGAGACCGCGGCCGGCGGAAGCGTTAAGGCCGTCGGCGTCGGGGCCGGAATTACCGGGTTTGGCGGCGACCTGATAATTATCGACGACCCCGTAAAAAGCCGTGCGGTCGCCAATTCGGCCACGTTTCGCGAAAAGACCTGGGACTGGTACAAGGACGACATCCACACCCGACTCGAACCCGGTGCGGCGGTTATATTGATCCAGACAAGGTGGCACGACGACGACCTCGCCGGACGCCTGCTAAATGATATGCGGGACGGCGGCGAAGAATGGACCGTGGTTAGGCTTCCGGCGTTGGCCGAGGCGACGATTGAATTGCGGAATGCGGACTGCGAAGTGCGGAATGAAGGTGCCGTGCGGACTGCGGAATGTGAAGTGCGGAGTGAAGAAAAAGAGTCGACGACGAATAAACGCGAAAGAGAGGTGCCTGAGTCGGCCGAACAAGATCCGCAGTCCGACCCTCCCACTCCGCAGTCCACCGTCCCAATTCCGCAGTCCGCACTCCGCATTCCGCAGTCCACCGATCCGCTTGGACGAGCTGAGGGCGTGGCCCTTTGGCCGGAGCGGTATGATCGCGACAATCTGCTGGCGACAAAGCGGCGGCTTGGTGCGTGGTCGTTTGCGGCCCTTTATCAGCAGCGGCCGCACCCGGAGGGCAGCACTCTGTTCAAGCATTCGTGGTTCAAGAATATTGTAAGCCGTTGTCCGGACGGGCTGCGTTGGGCACGCGGTTACGATCTGGCCGTTTCGCTAAAGGAATCGGCGGATTATACCGCATCGTTCAGATGCGCTCTGGACAAACGGACGGGAACGCTTTATATCGCGGACGGCTTTCGTAAGCGGATCGAATATCCCGAACAGCGAAAGTTCGTCATCGAACGAATGCTGGCCGAACCGGACACCGCCCACGGCATCGAACTGGCCCTGCACGGAAAGGCGCTTGTACAGGAACTGCGGCGCGACCCGAGGATCTTGGGCCGTGTGCTGCGCGGCGTTAAGGTGGACGGCGATAAGTTGATGCGGGCCGAGGCTTGGTCGAGTTATGCCGAAGACGGCAAGGTCGTGCTGGTCAGCGGGCCGTGGATAGACGATTTTCTCGATGAGGTGTGCCGCTTTACCGGCCGGGGCGACGCCCACGACGATCAAGTAGATGCCGTCAGCCTGGCCGTGCAAATGCTAAACCGGCGCGGCAAGGGCATTAAGTTTTTCGACTAGACCTGATCAGTCCAACAAACTTCAGTTTGTTGCTCTTCTGCCGCCCAATGTCCAGGATCGGGGGCATACTCCGACACGGCAGGATAGCCGCAAAAAAACGCAGGTTGGAACGGGAGCAACAAACTGAAGTTTGTTGGACAAGCGGGACGCTTGCCGCTCCCAGGTGTGCTATATTCTTTCGGTTATGAGATATGTCGTACTTACCTTTGCACTCATCGCCTCCGCCTGCGGCGGGGCCGAAACTAACGAACATTCTACCCAAAACCAGAACACGGCGGTGAACAAACCGGCGGTTACCACCGAAACGCCGGCGGCAAAAGCCACATCCGACGCCGAGCTTGAAAAGCAGTTTGCCGAGATCGCCAAAGAGGCCAGGGGCAAAGTGGGCGTTGCCGCGGTCGTGTTCGAAACGGGCCAGAACGCTTCGCTAAACGGCGGCGACAAATTCGCCATGCAAAGCGTTTACAAGGTGCCCATCTCGATGGCGGTGATGAAGCAGATCGATGCCGGAAAGTTTAAGCCGCTCGACCAGATCGAGATAACCAAACAGGATTTCGTCAGTGCCGGCCAGCGTTCACCACTCCGCGACCAGTTTCCGGATGGCACCGAACTGCCGCTGTGGCGCGTGATCGAATATGCCATCGGCGATAGCGACGGAACCGCAAGCGATGTCCTGCTTCGCATCCTCGGCGGCCCGGCCGAAGCACAGAAGTACGTGGACGAGATCGGCATAAAGGAAATGTCGATCAAGAACACCGAGAAAGAGTTTGCAAGGGATTGGAAGGTGCAGTACGAAAATTCGGCTACGCCGGCCGCCGCCGTTGCCTTGCTGACCGAACTTCATTCCGGCGTTTCGCTTGATAAAGAGCGTGCGAAACTTATCCTCGACTTTATGAACGAATCGCGGCCCGGAAAAAACCGCATCCGCAGCCTGCTGCCTATAGACGCCTTCGTGGCCCATAAAACCGGAACCTCCGGGACCAGAAACGGCGTCACCGCCGCCACAAACGATATCGGGATCATCGCCCTGCCGAATGGCAATTACCTTGCGCTCGCAGTATTTGTCGGTGATTCGGCCGCCGATGAGAAAACGCGCGAAAGCGTGATCGCGAAAATTGCGAAGGCGGCTTGGGATAGGTGGGGAAACTGAATGACGGCGGGTCTGGCAATTGGCGCTACTGCGGCTTAGGACCGTCGACTTCGGTGTAGGTGATGATCGCGGCCTGAAGGTCCTGGCCGGGGTCGATGTCAAAATACATCCTGCCGACCACGTTTCCGTGAACGCCTTTTCGATACGAAAAGATGCGCTGTTTGGGCGTGCCGGCGAACTTTTTCAGTGCAACCTGCCCGTCCGCATGGCGGAGCCGTGCTGTTTTCATACCAATATAATATCACGAACAAACAAAATACTCGCGTCACCAAAAGGCGTTTGCCGTCGGAACCGCGAGTATTGGTCTTCGATAAAACAAGCTGGGAATCGCTATTGGTTGCCGGCCTTCATATCCGCGATCCTCTTTTCCAACGCAGCGGTGTCGGCCTTTTCGGCTTTGCCGACCTCGACCGCTTTTTCGGCAGCGGCGAGGGCTTCCTGCATTTTGCCGGCGTTTAGAAGAATGGTCGCCTTTCGTGATGTGTTCTGAAAATTCGGCTTGGCCTTGATCTGCTCGTCGATCGCTTTGATCGACTGTTCATACCATTTGTTAGCGTCATCCATCGCCTTATTTTGTTTGGCGTAGTTCGCTGCGTTGAAAGGCGTCTGCCAATCATCCGATTTGGCGGCGGAGACGGCCGTCCGGGCTTTGGCAAGCGCAACGGCGGCTACATCCTTTACTTCGATGGTGAACGGCACGCGGACCTTCTCCCATTTTATTGTGGCGGTCAGCGTATTGTCCGTTGCCGGATCGAGCCCGAAATCGAGCCACTCCTGATTGTCGGCTGCCATCTGCGGCTTTGCCTTTACGCGAAGGGTGTCCTTTGTCGCGTCGTAGCTAAAACTTCCCCACTGGTTCGCGGTCCCGTTAAAAATTATGGTCCATTCGTCCTTGCCCGGAATCGTATGCAGGCTATAGGTACCGGCCGCCAGCGGCTGGCCGTTGATGAGAACGTCATCGGTTACGATGAACTGAGTCGCATCGTTCGCACCGGTGCGCCACATATGGCCGTAGGGAACGATAGGTGCTCCCGCAGGACGCAGATTTTGGTTATCGAGCGTGCCTTCGCCCTTGACCTCGGACGGCCATTCGCCCCAGATCTTTCGGCCCTTTACGCCGGGACGGCTAAACGTAATGGTAACGTCGGTAACGCCCACCACCTGCATAACGCTTGCGTTCGGGCTGGGCCGCGGCAGGCGAAGCTGTCCGGACGTGGTCTCGACAGCAATAAATGAGATAGTTAAAAGTGCGAGTGGAATGATATAAAAACGTGTCAGCCTTAACATCTTAAAATCTCCTTAAATTCTTAATTCCCGGAAGGTATGGGATCTATTATGCACCTGAAACAGGCCGATTCCAAATTGTGTTGGAGTGCACGCCCATAAGAATCAAAGAGCCGGACGGCCTGTTCGGGCTTGTCCGGCTCTCTGCTTGCTGCTCTCGACTCTCGACTAGTAGATGAACGAGCTTTGTGTAGGCACGTCGCCGGTTTGGCCGAAGGGTACCTGGAGGATGCCGGCGGTTGAGCGGAC
>JBGTJP010000129.1:0-47604 GCA_041745075.1 Pyrinomonadaceae bacterium
GGGCGGTCCTCGAAGTCGTTAGGTACATGTATCTCAAGCGGCACGTAATCGGTCGAATAATACTGCACCAGTACCTCGCCAAAAAAATCCGACGCGCTGAACTCGTCGTCCTCAGGCAGGTCTTCCCAAAAAAACTCCCGCCGCCCGACGATCCGCCCCTCACGCATCGTGAACAACTGAAGCGCCAGCCGCTGCTGCTCGCGATGAAAACCAAAAATATCTACATCCCGCTCGGCCGTATAGGCCATTTTCTGCTGTTCGCTCAGAGCGACGACCGCCCGCTGCAGGTCGCGGTATTTGGCCGCAAGCTCATACTGGCCTTCTTCGGAAAAATGCCACATCCGGCGTTCGAGATCGGCGGCGAGTTCCTTGTTGCGGCCTTCCAGGACCTTTTGGACATCGCGCGCCGCCTCTTTGTATTCGTCCTGCGTACACAATCCTTTTACGCACGGGCCGAGACAGCGTTTGAGATGATATTCCAAACACGGACGAGGCAACCGGCCGTCGATCTCGATGTCGCAGGTCCGCAATTGAAAAGCTTTGTTGACCAGGTCGAGCGTCCGGCGTGCGAGCGACGCCGGCAGCATCGGGCCATAATAGTGAGCGCCGTCGCGAACGATCTTTCGGGTAATTACGACCTTCGGGAACGGCTCGTTGGTCATCTTTAAGTGCGGATACTGCTTGTCGTCCTTGAGCATGACGTTGAATCGCGGCTTGTGTTTCTTGATCAGGTTCGATTCAAGCACAAGGGCCTCGACCTCGCTGTCAACGACGATAAACTCGAAGTCCGCGATAAGTTTGTGAAGCTGACGCGTTTTCCAATCGGTGCCGCGGCTCGATTGAAAATATTGCCGGACCCGGTTACGCAGGTTCTTCGCCTTTCCAACGTAGATTATTTTACCGCTGGCATTCTTATGGATATAAATACCCGCGGCGGTCGGCAGCTGCTTGAGTTTTTCGTCGAGCGTCATCTATCTAAATCTTATCGCACCCGACGCCAAACAATAAAAAAGGCCCGCCACGCATTACGCATGAGCAGGCCCGTGTGGGCAAACTATTCCCGAAGTACTATTTCTGAACCGCCGGAAGCAGCAGGCCAATAAGAATGGCGATGATCCCGGCATTAATGATAATAAAGTTAGTCATAAGTGCTTTTCTCCTTTGGATACAAAACCGCCCGCCTGCCTTGGCAATTGCATTCGTCCGGTACATTTAACAGACGTATAGATGCCGCCGCTTTTGCTTAAAAAAATTTCGCCGCGTTGAATTTTTGTCAAGCCTGCGTTTCGCGTACAATATCGGTACACAGACAATCGATTGCCCGATGGCAGAACCAAACAGGTCATATTCACGTATTGATATGAACCCAGGATCCTATCCGGGAGAACCCGATATCCATCAAGGAGCCCAATGAACAAGTTTAAAATTAGATTTGCAGCGTTTCTAATTCTGGCCGCTATGCTGTTCGTTCCCAACAGTTTTATGACGGCCGCTTTTGCACAGAGTTCGGTGCCAAAGATCCAGTTCGAAAAATACACATTGCCGAACGGCTTGCAGGTTATTCTTAATGTTGATAAGAAACTGCCGGTCGTGCATGTGAACCAATGGTTTCACGTCGGTTCGGCCAACGAACGCCTTGGCCGCAGCGGGTTCGCCCATTTGTTCGAGCACATGATGTTCCAGGGCTCGAAGAACGCGAAAAAGGAATATTTCACCTATGTCGAAGCCGCGGGTGCAAACCTGCTGGAAGGCGGCGTGAACGGAACGACGGATCAGGACCGCACGAATTATTTCGCGACCGTGCCGTCGGGAAATCTTGAGAATCTTTTGTGGGTCGAATCGGACCGGCTTCTAACGCTGCCTGAGGCGATGACCAAGGAATCGTTCGACAACCAGGTCATGGTCGTAAAGAACGAACGGCGTCAGGGCCTTGAAAACCAGCCGTATGGCCGGTGGTTCAAGGTCGTCCTTCAGAACTTGTTCCCGATCGGGCATCCGTACAACACTGATGTCATCGGCGAACACACCGATCTGACCAACTCCAGCCTGGATGACGTAAAAGAATTTTTCCGCACTTATTACACGCCCAACAACCTGTCGCTGGTTATCGCCGGCGATTTCGACCCGGCCGAGGCGAAACGTCTGGTCGAGAAATATTTCGGAACGATCCCGCCGGGCCCGGCACTCGACCGGCCGGCAAAATCCGTGATGTCGCTGAACGGCGAAAAGGTGATCGAGGTAGATGACCGTGTGCCTCAAGAGCGGGTTTATCTCGGTTGGCATACCCCCGCTTTATTTGATAGCGGCGATGCCGAGCTTGAGCTGGCAGCGACCGTTTTGACCGACGGACTTTCGGCCCGCCTTAACAAGGCTCTTATTTACGACCGCCAGCTTGCGTCGAATGTGGTTGCATTCCAATCGGGCCAGCCGTTGTCAGGTTTCTTTGCGATGTGGGCAACGGCCCGTCCGGGTGTTGACCTAAAGCAGATCGAGCAGATCATCGGTGAAGAGATCAACCGGCTCGCCAAAGAAGGCCCGACGGCTGACGAGCTAAACCGGGCCAAGACCAAATGGGAATTCGGTTTCGTCTCCGGCCTCGAGGCCATCGGCGGTTTCGGCGGCAAATCGGACCGGCTGAATATGTACAACACGTTTCTCGGCGATCCCGGCAAATTCGAGGCCGACCTCGCCCGTCACAATGGCGTAACCGCCGAAAGTATGAAGGCCGCCGTGGACAAGTACCTAAATAACCGGAATCGTGTTGTTGCCCGGTTTCGTCCCGAGAAGTCCAGCCGTGCGTCGGACGTTGCGATCGACCGCACAAAAGAGCCCGCACTTGGCGGTGACAAGGCGTTCACGGCTCCTTCTGTCAAAACTGCAAAGCTCGATAACGGCATCGATATTTATGTCGTCGAAAAGCCCGAACTTCCAAAGGTCGCCGTAACGCTTGCAACGCGTGCCGGCAGTGTTGCCGATTCACCCGGAAAGGCTGGACTTTCCAGCTTAACGGCGCGGATCATGCGTCGCGGTACAAAGACCAGGAACGCCATTCAGATCGATGAAACGATGGGCAATCTCGGAACGGCCCTTGCCGGTGGTGCCGGAAAGGAAAGCGCCGTGTTCAGCATGGAAGTACTCAAAAGAAATCTCGCTCCGGCGATGGGCGTAATGTCCGACGTGGTCTTGAATCCGTCATTTCCCGCCGACGAATTCGATCGCGAAAAGAAACTGACCCTCGACAACCTTTCACAGGCCGCAAGCAATCCGAATGCCGTTGCGAACCGCGTTGCAAGCATGATCGCTTTTGGTGCCGATCATCCTTACGGCCGGCCCTCGGGCGGCTTGCCGGGAACCATTTCGGCCATCACCCGCGACGATCTGGTGGCGTTTCACAAGGCTTACTGGAAACCGGGTAGTTCGGCCATCGTCTTTGTCGGCGACATTACGCTTGCAGAAGCGACCAACCTCGCCCGTCAGCAATTCGGTTCGTGGGCCGGCG
The DNA here is from genome assembly GCA_041745075.1 of Pyrinomonadaceae bacterium. Taxonomy (GTDB): domain Bacteria; phylum Acidobacteriota; class Blastocatellia; order Pyrinomonadales; family Pyrinomonadaceae; genus OLB17. The sequence goes on from JBGTJP010000129.1 coordinate 3,500, forward strand.
GCTCGGCACCTGCCGTCAATATCTCTGCCGCGGCACCGATGCCAGCCGGAAAGATCTATATGATCGATCGGCCCGGCTCGGCACAGACGATCGTCTCGCACATTCTGAAAGCCCCTGAACGCAAGTCGGCTGACTATTATTCGCTCACTTTGGCCAACGCGGTTTACGGCGGCGGCTTCGGTACGCGTCTGAACCTCAACCTTCGCGAGGACAAGGGCTATTCTTATGGCGTTTTCGCCTTTCCACAGCAACTGAGCAAGGCCGGAACGTGGATCGCAAACGGCGGTGTGCAGACCGACAAGACAAAAGAGTCCGTGGTCGAATTTATGAAGGAGCTGCGGGGCATCGCGGGTGAAAAACCGATAACCGAGGCTGAGTTCTCGTCGGCGAAACTTGCCAAGATCCGCGGCTATGCTCAGCAGTTCGAGGCATACGGACGCATTACCCAACAGGTCGCCGACCTATGGTTCTACGGCTTGCCGCTGAGCGATCTGCAAGCGGAGACCGACGAGATCGGCAAACTGCAGATCGGCGGAGTGAACGCGACCGCCGCAAAATACGCGGCCCCGGCCGGTACGTCGATGCTCCTCGTCGGCGACCGCTCCAAGATCGAGGCGGGCATTCGCGAACTAAACTTGGGTGAGATCGTCTTTCTCGATGTAGAAGGGAAACCGGTTTCGCGATAATCCGTTTGACACGAGCGGGCCGCAGGGGAGAAGTCGCCGCTGCGGCCCGCTATTTATTTCGAAGGCTTCATGATCGATCGGAGGACTTTTCCATTAATCCACGAAGCGCTTTGTTTACTGATTCGGTCGTTGGAAAAGAGTTTGCAACGTCTTCATCCAAAAGTATCAGGTTTGTCCCCGCGTTGTAACGATCGACGTATTTTCCGCGAACACGGCCTTTCAATTTTGATAGGTCGTACTCTTCACGGAGTTCGTCATTTTTCGGGTCCTGTTCCATCGATCTATCTTAAAATAACAAAAGGCAGTTCGCATTCCCGCTGCAAACTGCCTTTAATATTTGGTCGGGGCGAGAGGATTTGAACCTCCGACCTCACCGTCCCGAACGGTGCGCTCTACCAGGCTGAGCCACGCCCCGTGAACTCAAGTATCTGAGTGTAGGGTACGGTGCGGTGTAAGTCAAACTAAAAGTTCCAAGTTCAACCTTCGGTAGCGTCCCAAAATGTGCGGTATCCAACCGGTTTTGTCATCTGAGTTCCTTTGCGATCTTGGCGCACTTTGCGTGAAACCGATCATGTGTCACGCAAAGTCGCCAAGATCGCAAGTTATTTTTTAAACACTACAATTCCAGGACACGGCTTAATTCTCAACGACCTCCGGTTCAACGGGTTTCTTTCCGAATTTATGTTTCAAAAACTCGATGATCGGTGGCAGGACCGATAGGAACACGACGACGATCACGACCTTTTCAATATGATCTTCCAGCTTGATCCCGAGGGCCCGTTCGACCACGCCGCCAAGGAAGTATCCCGCCAGCACCATGCTTGATATCCAAAGGGCACCGCCGAGTATGCTGAATATCAGAAACTTGTAGTAAGGCATCTCGGCCGCGCCGACCACAAGCGGGGCGAACGTCCGCACGATCGGCACAAATCTCGCCAATACAACGGTTTTGACACCATATTTTTCAAAGAACGCGTGGGCTTTCTCGACCCGGCTGGGCTTAAAAATACGCGACGATTCGCGGTTGAAAAGCCTTTTTCCCATCATCCGGCCTGTCCAGTAACCGGTACTGTCGCCGATTACGGAACCCAGAAAGAATGCGAGCATAACCAGAAGGACATTAAGCTTGTCCGGCAGAGTCGCCGCCATCAAACCCGACACGACCAGCAGGGAATCACCCGGCAGAAAAAAACCGACAGCCAGGCCCGTTTCGGCAAAAACGATAAAGAACAGCCCAAAGTAAACGCAAATACCCAGCCAATTGAGCAAATAATCGATCAAGAATTTCGGATTCAGAAAGTCTTTGACCTGGTATAAAAAATCAAGAATTGATTCCATAAAATATTTCTGCGGAACAACCAAAAGGTGAAACTGAAGATCCTTGAGTTTTCAGTTTCTACTTTTACTTTTCAGTTTCTCCGGAGGTAGTCTTACTATCCGCCCAGCCGTGGGATCCAATAAGCGGTACAAATGCACACGGTCCATGAGTTTCGCTCTCGTATCCGGCTTCGGTCCGCACTACTCGCACAAGTACCTGCGTTTTTTGATCTTTACCGATCGGGATAACCAATCGTCCCCCAATTTCAAGCTGCTCGATCAAAGGCTTTGGAAGGTCAGGCCCGCCCGCCGCGACCAGGACCGCATCGAACGGGGAGTATATCGGCCAGCCGTTCGTACCGTCCGCAACGCGGATAGAAACATTGTTAATGCCGATCGCCCGCAGCTTGTCCTGTGCGCCTTTCCCAAGTGATTCGATCCGCTCGACCGCGTAAACCTTGCGGACCAGGCTTGCCAGCACCGCCGATTGATAGCCCGAACCCGCCCCGATCTCCAGGACGCGTTCATTGCCTTTTAATTCCAGCAACTCGGTCATTCGGGCCACAATGAACGGCTGCGAAATGGTCTGCCCGCCCGCGATCGGCAGTGCATTGTCTTTATAAGCCTGCGACCTGAGAGCCTCGGAAACAAACGCATGCCGCGGCAAGGCGTTCATCACGGCCAAAACGCGCTCGTCCGCGATCTTGTAATGGTCCCTCAAACGCTCGACCATCCGCAGCCGCGGTATCTCAAAACCGTCCTTATTGTTCACCTGTGAAGCCCCGGCGTTCATTAGGTTCAGATTATAGTGATTGTTAGAGGTATATTCTATCGGCCCTGGCCGGAGTCGGTGTTCTGGCTGCAGCAAATAAACAGGAATTTTGAACTAACCACTGCCTCCCGCGGCGAAGAACGGGTCCGCCGGCCCGTGCTTTATTTGATCGAATCGCGGTTCCAGCCGCTAAGTTTTTCTATCACCAGGTGATTTGTCAGATCGCTCCGCATTGGCGTGATCGAAACATAGCCCTCGTCGATCGCCTCAAAATCCGTTCCGCCTTCAGCCCGAAATCCCGCACGCTCTTCGCCGATCCAGTAATAGAGCTTTCCCCTAGGGTCGATGTGTTCTGAGATGACAGGCCTCGCCGTCTTAAAGCCCTGCTTTGTGATGCGAAGGCCACAGGGAATGCCCTTAGGAACGTTGACGTTGAGCAATGTTCCGTCCGGCAAGCCTTCTGCCAATGCCTTAGACGCAACGGCCCGGGCGACCTTGGCTGACTCGGTAAAATCATGGCTTCGGTTTGCCACCAAACTGAATGCCAAGCCGGGCACGCCGAGGATCGTAGATTCCATTGCGCCCGCAACCGTTCCCGAGTATGTAGCGTCGTCACCCAGATTCGCTCCGTGGTTGATTCCCGAAACGCATATGGCCGGCCGCTCGTTCGGCAGCAATATCTGGTTAAGGGCAAATGTTACGCAGTCGGTCGGTGTGCCATCGACGGTCCAGTGGCGTTCGTCGATCTGCCTTATCCGCAGCGGCCGCGCCAGCGTCAGGCTGTGCGAAGCCCCGCTCTGCTCCGATTCGGGAGCGACGACATACACTTCGCCTATCTCACGCATTGCGGCTTCGAGCGCTTCGATGCCTTCGGCGTGAATGCCGTCGTCATTCGTTATTAAAATTCTGGGCCGTTCGCTCATGATCTTGCGCGTGCGAAAACCAAAAGGGCGAAAAGGTTCAAACCCGGTTCAACCTTTTCACCCTTTCACTTTTTCAACTCTATGGATTATCGTCCGCCCGGTCCCGGCCTTCCCGCACCGGCCCCCATCGGCCTCTGCTGGCGAAAGCGGCGGCGGTTGCGCTTGCGCGCGTTGACCGATTTCAATTTCGCCTTTTGTCCCGGCGGAATGAAGTGAGCGTGTTTTTTGAGATCCTTGATGATCTCTTCGCTGATCACCTTGCGCTTAAAACGCCGCAAAGCGCTCTCGATCGATTCATTGTTGTTAACTGAAATAAATGCCATTTGTTACTCACCTCCTTTCGGCGGTAGTCGGCCCCAGCGGGCAAACAAGAATTAAACGATAATTAGGGCAAAAGTGCAAGTTAACAATGTTGCATCTACAAAACGCTTTACAGCAAACGCAACGCATGGCACAATCAAAGGGACGAGTGTTTTATGGACGAGCACGAAGATCTAGGCGGAGCGGATTGGGAGAGTTTTGCGGATAGGCCCAAGCAACCTACGCAGAAAGAGGTCGAGCGGATCAAGCGGCGGCGGCGGATGGACCCGACGAGCGTCCCCATGCACGTTACGATGCTCGAAACGCGTCCTGCCGCCGAACACCTCACAAACGATCCGGATAAATGTGCACCGGGCGATCTCTTCGGACCGCTTTGGCGAACGGGCGAGGTAGCGATCCTCTTTGGCGAGACGGCGGCGGGTAAGAGCATCCTGGCCACGCAGATCGCCGAAGCCATCGCTTCCGGAGGCCGCTGCCTGCCCGCGGCGTATTGCGTTGACGAAGATGACGACGACAGCCCGATCATCCGCACGGCCGGGCCGCAAAAGGTCCTCTACTTCGACTTCGAACTCACGCCGGCCCAGTTCACTGAACGCTATACTTGCCCGGCCACCAAACAGCGATACAGCTTTTCGCCCGACCATCTTCGCTCGGTCATTGACGAGGACATCGGCCCCATCCCCGAAGCGTTTCGCGGCGACCTGACCAAGTTCCTGCTGCATTCCGTAACGTCGGCGGTGGACGAGACCGAAGCCCGCGTGGTGATCATCGACAACCTCGCTTATTTGACCAAGACCGCAGGCCGTGGCAATTCGGGCGTCGCGCTGATAAAGAACCTTCGCCTCTTCGCCCGCAATAGCGGAACGTCCGTACTCATCCTCGCAAATTCCGTCCGCCGCCCGCCCGATCGGCCCATCCGCCTCGATGATCTCGCGGGCAGTTCAACCCTCGCCCACCTTGCCGACAGCGTCTTCGCCCTCGGCCGCTCGCCGCTGGATGACTCGATCCGCTACATCAAACACCTAAAAAGCCGCACCACCCGCCTGGAATACGACGCCGCAAAAACCATAGTCTGCACCCTCACCCGGAACGCGGACACTCCTGTCCGCACCGGTGAAAGCGACCGACCTCTTTTCCCAAACCCTCCTGTCTTAGGCGAGGCGGATGCCGCTTCGGCAGACGGGGTGGTCACCGATTGTGAAACTAATGAAGGAAATTGTTTAATTCCGCAGTCCGCACTCCACACTCCGCAGTCCCCCGGCTTCCTTGCCCTCCAATACCAAGCGCTCTACCCCGAATCCGAACTCCTCATCGACCCCAACACCCGAGCCCAAACCGCCCTCACCCCGAACCAGGCCCTCCGCCGCCACCGCATCGCCCGCAACCGCGAACTCCACGACTTCCTCCTCTCCAAAGACTACGCCCGCCACATAAAAGGCGAACTAACCTGATCCCGGCTCCCCTCCTCGTTTAAGGAGGGGTGGCACCCGCTGCGGGTGACGGGGTGGTTCTCTCTCTTAGACTACTGCCTCACAAACCACGCTCGCTCACGGCTCCGACGGGCAGGTGTCGGCGGCGAGCTGTACGTTCGCTAGTTTGGGAGCGATCTGCTCGGGGATCTCGGTTTTCGTGCAGACGTAGAACCGCTTTACGGCCATAAGTGCCGTATCCGCCGACATCGAGTCATTCCGGAGCACCCCGTTTTCATCGAGAGCAACGACCAAATTGGGGATGGTCCTCTCGAACGACTCTAGAAGCAAAGTCGCATCGCCCATCTTGATCTGCTCCGCCTGCATCGCGGTGAGCGTTAGGCCACTCGCGAGATAGAACGCCACCCACTTCTCATGAACGCCCCTCATCACATACGCCCCAACCGCCGCACCACCAACCGCCCCGACCACCAAACACAAAATGCACAACAACACGGTTTTCATACCTCACATCCTCCCCCCGCAAACAATGCCACGACTTCCGCAATACACCAAATCCGGGCAAAAGACAGGGCCGGTGAGGGGATGTTCGATCAAGGCTCCTAGCTCCCCTCCTTGTCTAAGGAAGGGTGGCAGACGCATCGGCTGACGGGGTGGTGGAGATAACATAACTCCCCTCCTGGTTTGAGGAGGGGTGGACGCCGCTTTGGGCGGACGGGGTGGTTCTCATTCTGAGAATTCTTAAAATTACGCACTCCACACTCCGCAGTTCCCCAAGCCCCCACGCTCCCCCAACCTTGAAGGGGTCGAACAGTCCGCTAGACTGTTCGACCCCTTCAAGGTTGGGGAGACTCTTCCGCGATCAGACTCTCTATCGCCTCTGTCCTTCCCGCGGATGGCCAATGCGGTAATTTTCAAGCAACGACAATTCACTCCTGGAACCGTGGGACAACTTGAAAAAAGTCAAGAAAGAAAAGAAAATCTCACCAGCATGAAAAAACCTAGAGCTATTGATCTATTTTCAGGATGCGGAGGGCTTACAGAGGGTCTGAAACAAGCGGGTTTCCGTGTAATCGGCGCGATTGAGTGTAATGACCTTGCCGTTAAGACCTACAGGGCAAACCACAAAAATGTTAACGTTTGGTTTGAAGAGATTCAAAATGTACCGGTCGCTAAAGTCAGACGTAAGCTGAAACTAAAGCCTGGTCAACTGGAGCTTTTGGCAGGATGTCCACCGTGCCAAGGCTTTTCAACAATCACAACGCTAAATGGTAACCGGAAGCGAAGTTCTGACGATCGCAATAATCTCATTTTCGAGTTTATGCGTTTTGTGCGTGGGCTCAAACCAAAAACAATAATGTTAGAGAATGTCCCGGGACTCGCTAAAAACTGGAGGCTGAGGCTGGTACTCGCTGAACTGCGACGGTTGGGATATAAGTGCAATATGGAGGTATTGGACGCTGCCGATTTTGGAGTTCCCCAACGTCGGCGTCGTTTCGTGTTGCTTGCGGGTCGAAGAACTGAGATTGCCTTCGCGCCACCAGCCCGCTATCAGGTGGTAGTACGCGACGCAATTGGTGAGTTGAGCGCGCGCTCTAGAAATCATCCTCTTCACAAATACGACGAGCGGCGGAGCGAGAAGGTCATGCAGCTAATAAAACGGATTCCGCCTGACGGCGGAAGCCGCTCTTCCCTTGGAAAGGAGAATCAGCTTCTGTGTCACAAAGACTTCGACGGGTTCAAGGACATATATGGCCGAATGGCGTGGAACAAGGTGGCTCCGACCATTACAACGGGTTGCTTCAATCCGTCCAAGGGTAGGTTCCTGCACCCGACGCAGAATCGCGCAATCACGCTCCGCGAAGCAGCGTTGTTACAGAGTTTTCCTTTATCGTATTCATTCTCGCTCGAAAAAGGCCGAATTGCGGTCGCAGAAATGATTGGCAATGCATTGCCACCGGAGTTTATTCGGCGCCATGCGCTTCAAGTGATTCGGACACTCGCAGAATCAGATGCCTGATGTATTTAGTCCAGCCAAACGTAGCGTGATCATGTCGCGCATTACTGGTAAGAACACTAAGCCTGAAATAGTAGTTCGCAAGATTGTCCACTCTCTCGGCTATCGTTTTCGACTCCACCGCGAAGATCTCCCTGGTAAGCCCGACTTGGTGCTGCCGCGACATCGTAAAATCATCTTCGTAAACGGCTGTTTTTGGCATGGACACGCGGAATGTCGGAGGGCGAAATTGCCATCAAGCAACATCACTTTTTGGCGGGAAAAGATCGCGATCAACAAAGCCAGAGACATTGAAGTAAAGAGACAACTGCGTCTCGCCGGGTGGAACGTTCTGGTCGTGTGGCAATGCGAGATCAGCCGACGCAATCCATTTCTGCGAAGGTTGGAGACTTTTCTAATCTCGAAGTCTAGACTGCAAACGCAAAGCCGTAACGCCCAGCCGGGAATCTAAGCTGAGGCCACCACGCTTCATTATCTCCAGCTTCCGCGGTTGTCCTTAGTAGAAACAATGTTAATCTGTCACTGGGGACAGCCGCGGCCTCACCACCGGAGAGCACGCCCTGCGTTTCCCGACGAGATTCTTTGAGCCTGCGACCACGGTCCACGTATACATAACCATCCGTCTGGTTCCTCAACGTAGCGAACCGCGTGATTGTCTCGGCTATCGCGACAGGATCCCAAACCCGCTCTGACTGAGAATCGTCCGGGCGGGTGAGTTCAATTATTTGACGAAGACTCGACAATTCAAACGTTCTGTGCTCTTTGTTTGGAATGTCCTTTAGAATCTCGGTAAGTTGGTTGCTTGTTCCAACTATCGAAGCGTCACGCAGTACTTGAGCGGGGTTATAAGTGCCTCCACCGGTATAAACTCCGATCGCACCGGGCACCAGGATGTTAGGTCTCGTTGCATTTAGCGATCCTTCAATATATACGCCACGAAATTCTTCGCCTGGTGCTTGCGCGATGAGTTCCCGAAGCCCACGTTCCATCTTGTGAATAGCCCTAAAAACGGTGTGCAGTTCGTTTGGCAGAAAGAGCCTTAGCAATCCAATATCGTTTCGACGATACCCATACATGCGGGCGTGCTGGAGCACAGTATCCGCTTGCGGCTTCTTTGGATTACGTCCGTAATAACTTACAAGTAGATTTTTAATCGTTACTCCACGCCCCAACTTGTTACCCCCAACAAAAAGGTTGTAGGGAGAGTGAACCGCGACGTCTTCATCTGTTTGGCCATTTACAATTTTCACCACAACGCCAGCCGAATAGAATTGAATTGCTTCTAGCAATTGATCGAACGACGTAGATGCGACACCGGCATGAGTACTACTTAGATCCTCGTAGCCAGCTTTCAATCTCTTAATGAGTGATGGCTTTCCCGCTTTTACACCGGCTGCCAAATCAGTCTTGTATTTACGCAGCAACGTTTCAATGTGCTTATGGTCATCCGTCCGGGTGCTTACGTGGCACAAAAAAGCGCAATTCTGATTTGCGGCATGCAGTCGTTTGTAGGTTGCGCCGATCATAAATGTGTCGAGCGCTTTGAGAAGGGACGACGGAATGTTGCCGGTCGGCGACGGCTGCGCTCCCGATGTCAATGCTACGATATCATTCATCGGAAATTCCCGAACCAGCGATGAGCTTTCGCCGAAAAAGTCATCACCGCCGACGTACCCGGCACCGGGATGGCTTAAAACCGTAAACTGTGGACGAAACTCATGGCCTGTGGGCTGAAGGAATAGCGCCTGGGGCGTTGCTGTAACTTGCAGGTAGGTATTCTTTTCAAAGAAAGTCCGTAGTTCTACAATCCGGTCGTTGATAGCGCTACGCGTTCCGTCATCTTTTTTCGTGCGGGTATTTAGGCTAGCCTGGTCCGCCTCGTCATCAACGATCAGACAAGACAATCCCTTAACGTTGCCCTTTTTGAAATTCTCGATCAACGTTCCTAGATGGCCGGCATTCTTCGTCATCACAATCGCACAGACACCAACTTTTATGCGTTGCAGAAAAGCTTTCCAATCTTTTATGTCGGCCTTCCCTATTATATCCATCCCTGGAAAAGCCTCACGCACTCGAGCGAGTGTCTGCTCATATAGAGGTACGTTATCTGATGTGAGTATCAATATTGTTCGGTAGCCTTCATCGGCACCTAGAGCTCCTGTAACGGTTAATACGCCGGTTTTTCCGCTTTGAACCAGACCATAAATCAAGCCGTTTGTGTCTTCAATGCCGCCGCTCACCGGATCCACCCACTGTTGCCCAACTTCTTCCGCCGTCGTCAGAATGTCGATGACCTCTTCAGCGTTCTCGATCTGTGTACCAAGAAGGTTTAATACTTGTTCTCGATGGTTCATTAAGTCTCCAATTTTTCGAGCACACGGTGCCACATGGAGGGCGCAACTTTTTTGTTGAGTTCTCCATTAGGTCCATAGACCCCATAGTGCTGACCGTGTTTGCGATAACACGAAACGTGAATTGCCCGCTTTTCCAGCGGTGCGATTTGACAAAAGGATTGGTACGAGATAGCTACGACACCATCCGAGCCACACACCAATCCTATGACCAAAGGATCTCTCTTCGCCCTGCTACCGAGAATCACCTGCTCATCGGGCGTGAAGGTGAAACCCCAAGGGGTTCTGTTTTTCGTGCTGTATTTCAAACAAACCTGCAAGCTTCCGTTGATCGTGAACAGGGGGGCATCGTAACCTAATGATGTAACCATGCCACTGCGAGCTAACTTGTGAAGGGCGGCTCCTTCATAGAATTCCTGTTTGGTAATCGGCATGCGAGTACGATCTGGTTCGACTAAGCAATTGCGTTATAATGCCCGGCGGCTATGAGTCGGAGCTTTCCGGGCCGAATGATCGTATTTTGCAACAGGTTGGACTAGTTTTTCAAATCTCCAAAGTGCCACACTGCCACCGAACGAATAGCCGACGAGTTGATGGATGAATGGACTGGTTCTGTGACGGGGCCTTTTGCGCGTGCTGAGTTGCCCTTTCCTATCGAAGCTAGAATCGGAAGCTTTCCATCTGGCTGGGTAGATACGGTTTTCGGGTCGAATGACTTCCAGGTGCGGCGTGAGCCGTCGGAAGGATTTTCTATGTTTCGCGTTCGTTAACGCAAAAATCCGCTTGCCCACGCGTCTGTTTATCAGCAGACAAAATATGGAGGAGATAATCAAATGTTGACTTTTATACTGACCATAATTTATTCCGGCGAGACCATCATGGGCTGGGAAAAGGTTCAAGAGATCAGATCAGGCAAATAGGCAATATCAAAATAAAAAGGCCCCGGTTTCGCCGGAGCCTTTTCTAATTGAATTTCACCACCCCGTCACCGAAGCGGTGCCACCCCTCCTTAAACGAGGCGGGGAGCTAAGAACAACTACTCAGCCACGGCCATTTCTTTTTCTTTTTTCTCGCGTTTGAGGCCGCCGATCTGGATCATGGGTTCGGCTTTGATCTGTGCTTTTTCGAGCACCATCTGGTTGTAAAGCTTACGCATCATCTGCATTTCTTCGGCGGCGGTTTTGGGGCCTTCCATTTCGGGTTTGTTGGGCCTCGTTAAATCGACCTGGTTGAGGTTGAGGCTGTGCGACGCGTCGCCAAGCTCAACCTCTTTACCGCGTGCGAACACTTCGTGACGGCCGTGGTCCTTGTACCACTGGGCGACGGTCGCGTTCTGATGCATGTGCTCGATGATATTACGCCAGCCGATGCCGGTGTTGTATGCACAGAACGAGATCTCGCCTTCCTGTGTGCCGTATGGGATGATGCACATCTCGGTGCGGCGGAAGTCGTAGTTGAAGAGGTCCTGGAACCACATTCCGGCAATAAACAGGAAGTTCCAAGGGTCCTGGCGGCGTTTCTCGATATCCTCGATAGTGCGGTCCGGCCCGACCTTTCCGTAATCCTTGCCCGACAGGCCAAACGATTTATCGAACTTCTTGAGGATGCCGCCAAGCGTCAAACTTTCCGGAGCACCATACGGGTTGTAATTTTTGAGCAGTGCAAGGCCCATCATCAGGTTCGAGAACCACTTGCCGCGGTTCGTGTCCGTGATGTGCTGCATATCGGTCACCAGGCCCTGAATATTCAGGAACTGCGGTACCGGTGCCATTTCCTTGGTGTCCTTATTGACCATGACGGCCGTGCCGACACCGCAGTTCGGGTGGCAGCCGCATGATACCTGGCCCCAATCGCTCTCGGGCCCGTGGACCACGTCTGCAAAATCGGCGAACGCTCCCATAAGCGAAAGCGGGAACCAATCGCGGTTAGGTTCGGTGATGCCGACCTGGCCTTTAACGTCGTGAGCAAGGTGAGCAAGCGTGTAACGCTGCTGCAGACGACGCTGCTCGGTGATCAGCTCATCGCGGCCCGTGAACGACACCGGCTGAAACGCGATGAATGAGATCTTCTTAGGATTCTCAAGCGCGAACCGGATGATAGTACCGACCTGATCATTATTAACGCCGTTTACAAGCGTGGTAACAAGAATGATGTCAACGCCCGCTTCGTGCAGGTTGTTGATCGCACGGAGCTTTACATCAAACAGGTTTCCGATCTGCCGGTGCGAGTTGGCGTCGTTGCCGATGCCGTCAAACTGGAGATATACGAAACGCAAGCCGGCTTCGGCTGCTTCGCGGCAAAATTCTTTAGATTTCGCGAACTCGATCCCGTTCGTCGCGGCCTGCACCGAGTTGTATCCAACTTTACGTGCATAGCGGACAGCGTCGAGGAAGTAAGGGCTCAATGTGGGCTCACCGCCCGAATACTGCACCGACATCTGACGACGCGGTTTGATCTGAATAGCGTTGTCTAGGATCTCACTGACGTCTTCCATCGACAGCTCGTGGACAAAACCGACCTGGTTCGCGTCCATAAAGCACGGGTCGCACATCATGTTGCAGCGATTCGTCAGATCGACCGTAAGGACTGCTCCGCGGCCGTATTTGATCGTCGATGTGCCGTGATTGTGCAGCTTTTCATCATTATGCGCCTGCTGATCGCGTCCGGGAAACAGGCCTTCGATATGCGTGAGGAACTCGGCATCGATCGCCATCATGTCTTCGAAATGACCGTGCTTCTCGCAGTCCTTGATCATCCACACCTGCCCGTCACGCTCAATGATCTGCGCCTTGATCTCGCCAACGTTCTCATTAATAAGCGTCGCCACCTCGCGGTCGCCGCTCAAGATCTGCTCACGCGCCTCAATGACACAGTTCGGGCAAAGCGAATCCGTCTGCCGCGGAAAACCAAGCGTCGGCTTCGTCTTCTGCCACGATTTCAAGATCGGCTTGTCCGACCACTTAGGAATAAACGAAGCGTTCGGCTTGAACTGATTCACCGACCGAATGGCGTTAAACGCCCCTTTTGCAACGTAAGTTAGCCCTTTTTCAAAGTGCTTTACAGGTCTCATATAATTACTTTCTCCACGAAATAGTGCCGGTCTTCCGTCTGCTGGGTGAAAATGTCTTGATTAGTAAAAAAAACGACACGCGCGGCCGGCAAAAAATAAGTAATATTCAACTTAATGGAATATTACACAGTATGAAAAAGCAACTGGCGTGCCTAAGATAGCTACTATATGGATTGCAATGCTAACACCCTGTATTCAAAGGCTTAATGTAGGTTCATGTTTCCACTAATACTTTCTGTACGTGGGTCAAAATAACACGTACAAAATAAAAACCGGGCGAAGCCTCATTTTGACACAGGAAGAATTTATATTTTGTTAATGCTTGCCAGCCTGTGAAATAGTAACTCTGACATTAAGCGACCGTCTTAAGCAAGCCATCGCTATTTCCGCATAAAATAAAGGATATTTTAAGATTCGTACGCAGATTGTTCACATTAAGCGCATCACTTAAGCCATACTTTAGGATGATAAATATAAACGTTCTAACTAAAGAGCTTAGATTGTAAAAAATAGTTCTTTACACATGCATAATTGTGTGGTAACTTTTCCCAACCTCAGGGAATTAGATCAGATTTGCTTTCCCAATCTGATTTTCAGGTTCCAATTTTGATGTTCGCTGAATCCGGACGGCTTTACGAAAAATAATCAGACGCCACCGGGTTTTCGATAAATATGTCGATTCGCTTTGGTACGTCGGGTTGGCGGGCAATCATTGCCGACCAATTCACATTTACGAATGTCGAAGTTGTAACCAACGCGATTTGTTGTTCTTTGAAAGAAAATGGATTTGGGGAGGGTTCGAGCGTAATAGTCGGAAGCGATACCCGATTTATGGGTGAGAAATTTGCGGCATTGGCAGCAAAAGTCGCTTCGCGGCATGGATTTGATGTGCTCTGCTGCACGTCGCCTGTGCCAACTCCCGCTCTCTCTCATGCGATCCGAGCAAACCAAGCCGCCGGCGGGATAAACTTTACCGCGTCACACAATCCGCCGGAGTATCAAGGGATCAAATTTTCGACTTCGGACGGTGCCCCGGCCTTGCCGGAAATAACGCAAAGGGTTGAAGCTCTTATTGTTAAGGGGCCTGATTCAGGTGCGGTAAGTGAAGGTACGATCAGCGACTTTGACCCGCGTCTGGCATATCTGGATGATCTGCGTACAAAGATCCGATTCGATGCGATCGCTCAAGCCGCCGGAACCTACGCGTACGACCCATTATGGGGAACCGGGCGAGGTTACCTGGACGAGATCCTTACGGATCAAGGTTTAACCGTTGAGACGCTGCACGACTGGCGTGACGTGACCTTCGGCGGAAAGTCACCCGAACCAGGCGAATCCCAGCTAGCCGAGCTGAAAAAGACGGTTCTAGATGGAAAACTGACGCTGGGACTCGCCACCGATGGTGACGGCGATCGATTTGGGATCATTGACAGCAATGGCGAGATCATATCCGCGAATCTTTTGGTTGCGCTTTTGACGGACTATTTAGTGGAAAGCCGCGGATGGAAACAAGGGGTCGCTCGGAGTGTCGCAACTTCGCATATGGTGGACCGCGTCGCTGAAGACCGCGGCATCAAGCTTTATGAAACACCGGTAGGTTTTAAGTTTATCGGTGAATTGATAATTAAAGACGAGATCATTCTTGGCGGCGAGGAGTCGGCCGGATTATCGATACGGGGCCATTACCCTGAGAAGGACGGGTTATTGGCATGTCTGCTTGCAGCCGAAGCCGTTGCTGTAAGAGGTGCGAGCTTATCCGAACAGTTGGACGATTTATACGGCCGGATCGGTAAGCTGGAATCGGGGCGAATCGGAGTGAAGTTGACTGACGAGATCGCCGCTGGGTTGAGTGAAAAATTGGCCCGCGAACCGAGCGATATAGGCGGCAGACATGTTGCCTCGATCAACCGAATGGATGGCGTCAAATTTATTTTTACGAACGGAAGCTGGATGCTGATGCGTCCATCGGGAACCGAACCGATGGTTCGGATTTACGCCGAGAGCGAAGAGAAGAAAGAGCTTGAGACATTACTTGCCGAAGGGAGAAAATACTTGCTTGAGGATTAGTGTTTTACGGGAGTTTTTGTATGGTGTCGAAGAAGATCATGAAAAAGGGAAGGTCGCAGTGGCTTGGAATAGCAACGGCGGCGATCCTGACACTAATGCTGTGTCTCACGATAAACTACCGGGCCTTTTCTGAGTTCAGCAAAGAATCGAATGAGAACCAAGGGCTTGAACAACGAATTCAAGCAGTTACAACTGAGAATCTTGCGTTGCAGGAACAGATACATTTTTTGAAGAACGATCCCAGCACGGTCGAACGTGAGGTCCGAAAATTCGGCCTTCGTCGGCCGAAGCAAAAATTTTCCGTGCCGACAAACAAATAAGCGGAGAAGTTTATTTGTCAGCACAGTTCCGTCCAAAACAATCCGCCTTTTGCCTATCAACTCCGCGCTTCCTTCAGGAAAGCCTTCCAAATTCATATAGCGGCTTGTGTATCCAGAACACAAGCCGCACCACTCTTTTAAAAAGCCGAAGCCAAGTACCATTTGTGCAACCACTGCACCCCTCAGCATTGCGCAGATAAGTTGCAGAATGAATAATAGTGGCAAAGATTCTCATGCCGTTCGTCCGGCGAGAAGGAAAAGGCCGTCGAGGGTAAGGCTTTCATCCACTACGTCGATAAGCTTGCTGTTTTCCGCGACTACACCCGCAAAACCACCCGTGGCGACTACCGAGGGCTTTTCGCCGAGCTCGTCAAACATCCGTTCCAGAATACCTTCCACCAAACCCATATAGCCGTAGAATACGCCAGACTTGATCGAGCCTTCGGTGTTCGAGCCAATCACCGTTTCCGGTTTCTCGATGGTGACGAGCGGCAGTTTTGAAGTTTTCACCTGCAAGGCTTCGGCCAGCGTTCTCATACCGGGCGAGATCGTCCCACCCAAATACTCCGCGTCAGCGTTTACAGCGTCGATCGTGGTTGCCGTGCCAAAACTGCATGCGATGACCGGCAGACCGTACTTTGATGCGGCAGACGAGGCATTGACGAGACGATCGGTCCCGGCGGCGGAAGACGGTTGGTAACGGATCTTCAATCCGAAATCAAAAGTGTGATCAATAAAAACAGGCGAAACCTTCAAAAGCTTTTTACAGGCACCGGCGAGAGTATCGTTCATCGCGGGCACGACAGACGAAACAATAGCCGAATCGATTCGAAAAAAGCTATCGTTGACGTATTTGAGTCGGTCGAAAAGAAGTTCGTCAACGGTGTAATCCCGAAAGGTGGGAATTAGGAATTTGTCGATGAGTGAGCCTGATTCAAAAATGCCGAATTTGGTGGAAGAGTTGCCAATGTCAACTGCGAGAAGCATTTACCCTTGCAGCGGAAGACCGTCATAAACGACGTTCCAGCCATTTTTTCTGCTCGTTCTAAGACTCTTGGTGAACCAGTCAAGCGCGGCATCCGGGTCGTCATAAAGCTGAACGGCAGGATGAACCTCGCGAGGGTCAACGCGGCAAATGGCGGCACCCGCGGTAGCGCTCTTAATGCAAAGCAGCGCGACCATATTGTTCTTTTGCAGGACAGCCGTCCGGACGAGCACATCGTCAAGGTCCACGTCAAAATCTTCGAACTCGGAAAATTCGTCCGCGAATTCGTCCTCGATGTCGAAGTCATTCAGTTGGTCAAAATCGCTGTTCATAATTCAAACCGGTAATTACAAACTACACCCCTCGGGCGAAAAGTTCAATTCGCGCCTGGCTCTAAGAAGTTCTTTACGATCTATTCTTCATTGATCTTGGTGCCGAGTCAACGCCAAATTGCCCGGCGACCGGATCGTCTGCGTCCGTCCGAAGCTTTTCTACGTCGCCCGCCTGAATAATTGATATTCCGTCGATCCCTTTAACTCGGAGGGCCCCATTTGATTCCAGGCCGTCCGTTATTCCGGTTATCGTCTCATTCCCGAGTACAACGCGTACCGTTTTGCCCGAAAAATAACTTGATCGCTTTCGCCATTCCTCGATGATCTGGCGCGGGCCTGCGCTGCGATCCAGAACAGCATAGAAATATGAAAAATATTTTGTCAGTGTTTCCAGTAATTCATCTCTTGAAACAGACGCGCCCATTGCATCTTCGATAGAGGTCGCCGTCTTCACGATGTCATCGGGGAAGTTCAGCGATCTTATGTTAATACCAACGCCGACGATCACCGCAAGTCCTTCGGTCGTCTCGGCGGTTTCCGCGAGGATGCCGCTTATTTTTTGCTCATTGACCAAAATGTCATTGACCCACTTAATGTCGGGCTTTATGCCGAATTCGGTCAGGGTGTCGTGAACCGCTACACCAGCCATCAGCGTTACAATCGGCAGATATTTCGTTTCGAGTGTTGGGCGGAGGACGATGCTAAAATACAATCCGGCATTTTTTTCCGAGACCCAACTCCGGCCGTGACGGCCCCGGCCTGCCGTTTGCTGGTTTGCGACGACGCAGATGCCTTCTTTGGCACCTAGCCGGGCCTGTCGCGAAGCTTCGGAATTTGTGGAATCAATAGTGTCGAAACTAAGGACCGTGATGTTCATAAGTTCGGCAAACTTAAGTTCGAACGGTTGGTTTCCATAGCGAGTCGCAGTAGAAATTTTCCTTATCCAAAAATGTAACGCCGATCTCAAATCCGCTTGCGGCCGCGAGTTCTTCGATCATTGCTGCCGTGTATTTTTGCGAGATCTCCATAAAGAGCGGTTCCCACTGTTCGAATTCAAAGCTGCGGTTCAAGGCGCCGATGTTTACCGATTGCCTTTCGCGACTGATCAGAAAGGAACGCGCGGCACATTCGACCGGGCGGTATTGGGCGTAGTGGGAGAAGTTGTCGAGGTTGAAATCGGCACCGAGTTCGCGGTTGATGCGGCGAAGAAGATTAAGATTGAACGCCGCCGTAATGCCCTGTGGGTCGTCATATGCCCGGACTATAACGCGGGGATCTTTTTGCATATCGAAGCCGATGAATAGCCGGTCATTATCGCCCATTACAGTGCGAAGATGACGGAAGAAGTCCACCGCTTGGTCGCGATTGAAATTACCGATATTCGAGCCAAGAAAAAGAATGACCTTTCGCCTTCCATTCTCGTTTTTTAGGGAATCGAGGATCTTAAAGTAATCACCGTTATAGGGGTTAATGCTCAACCCGCGAAATTTGGAATGAAATTTTGCCGTCAGTGCGTCGCACGCCTCTTTCGAAATGTCGATCGGCGAGTAATTGAAATCGACGCTCTGTTCTAGAAAATGTTCGATCAGGACGGCGGTCTTGGTCCCATCTCCCGCACCGAGCTCGATCAGATCGAATTTGTCAGCCCCGTCGGTGAAGGCCCGAAATATTTGATCCGTCTGCCTCGTGAATATGTTGAATTCGGCCCGCGTCGGATAATATTCCGGCAGTTTCATGATCTCCATAAAAAGCCGCGAGCCTTCGTCGTCGTAAAAATACTTTGAAGAAAGCTGTTTTGGCGTGGCGGTCAGTCCGCAAAGAACATCTTCGGCGAAAGTTGTTAGTTCCGGTGATGTCGAGGTCTTCATAAAACTATAAACCGATGGGCAGGACAAACTGGATCCCCGTTCGGACCAACTAGAATCGGTTTGATCTTGCCCGTCCTGTTAAATTAAGATCGAGCTAATCGTATTCCAGTAAACTGCCATCGCAGATGCGGGTGGAAGAAGTTGCGATACGTCGGTCGGCTGTGGCCTTCAGATGTCACGACCGAAGCACCGCGCAGAACCATCTGATTTATCATAAACTTGCCATTGTATTCGCCGACCGCCCCATCAGGTTTCTTGAATCCGGGATACGGCAGATAGGCCGAGTTCGTCCACTCCCAACGCAGTCCCCAATTAAATTGTTCATTTGCGGCTTCCCATTCAAACTCGGTCGGCAGACGCATTCCGCTCCATTCGGCAAAGGCGGACGCTTCGTAAAAAGAAATGTGACAGACGGGCGCATCTGGTTCCAATTTCCGTAAACCGCCGAGCGTGAATTGATGCCATTCGCCGTCCAGTTTATGCCAGTGCAGCGGTGATGAGATATTGTTTTGGTTTACCCAGTCCCAGCCCTCGGAATGCCAAAGCAGAGGGTCCGTATATCCGCCGCCGTTGATGAATTCCAGATACTCTGAGTTTGTTACGAGCCGTTTTGCCAACTCAAAATCCTGCAGATATACCTTGTGACGCGAATGCTCATTATCAAAGGAAAAACCTTGGCCGGTGTGGCCGATCTCGTAAATTCCTTCCTTAAGGCCGATGAAACCGTCGGCAGACGATCCGATCTCTTCTTCCGGTGCATAGCCGTCGCGGTAAACGGGAAAAAGCGGATTCACGCTAAGCGTGTATTTCAAATCGGTAAGAAAAAGCTCCTGGTGTTGCTGTTCGTGATTGAGGCCGAGGATCACGAAGTCACGCATTGTTTGAGAACCACCGGCTTCCGCGCATGGTTCCGACAAGAGGTCGCACATCTTTTCATCGACGTATTTCCTGTAATCGAACACCCGCTTGACCGTCGGCCGGCTCAGTGCGCCGCGGTGATCGCGGGCGGTGCGTTCGCCGACCGAGTTATAGTAGCTATTGAACAGGAAGCCAAAATCTTCATCGAAAACCTTGTAATCCGACACAAATTTCTTGAGGATCATTTCCTCGAAAAACCAAGTCGTGTGGGCGATATTCCATTTTGGCGGCGAGACATCGACCACCGGCTGAGGTATGTAATCCTCTATCTCAAGAGGTTCGCAAAGCTGTTCGGTAAAGGTGCGGACGCGTGAATAAAATTCTGCGAGGGATTCCGTTTGGCCTGTCGATGATCTTGCTGCCTGCATATGCCTATTAGAACAAATCTGTCGCGAAAGACAAAGATTTATGCGCAAACGACCCTTTTCAACCGGTCACCCTAGAGGGCCATAAAATTTGCCAGCATTAACTTGCCGTGCTCGGTCAGGATGGATTCGGGATGAAATTGGACGCCTTCGACCGCCAGTTCGCGGTGCCGCAGGCCCATTATCAGTCCGTCGGGCGATTCGGCCGAGATCTCGAGGGAAGGGGGCAGCGATTCGCGTTCGACGACCAGCGAGTGATAGCGGCCGGCGTTGAAATCGCCGTCAATTCCTTTAAAAAGCGTCTTGCCGTCGTGCCTAATGACGACCGGTTTGCCGTGCACCGGCTCTGGCCCTCGGACGACCTTGCCGCCAAAATGTTGGCCGATCGCCTGGTGTCCGAGGCACACGCCAAGAATCGGCACGCCCTCGGCAAAACGTTCAAGAACGGCCAGCGTAATTCCGGCACCGTCCGGCGTTCCAGGGCCGGGCGAGATCAGTATTTTTTTAGGCT
The DNA here is from genome assembly GCA_041745075.1 of Pyrinomonadaceae bacterium. GTDB lineage: Bacteria > Acidobacteriota > Blastocatellia > Pyrinomonadales > Pyrinomonadaceae > OLB17. Next base: position 23,753 of record JBGTJP010000129.1, read on the forward strand.
TTAGAGAGGATTCGATCTCATCCACCGAGATCTCGTTATTGCGAAAGATCTTCATCTCGACCCCAAGCTCGCCAAGATATTGGACCAGGTTGTAGGTAAACGAATCGTAATTGTCGATGATCAAAAGCATAACCGGTAACAATAATGCAAAATCGAAGTGCCGCAACGTTCTCTATTTACTATTTAGGCCAACACACCTATCATATTCGAGATGACCGCCGGAGGCCGAATGAAAATAAAGAAACTTTTATGCACTCTCACGCTCGCCGCACTGGCGGCTCCGTTTGCTTTTGGACAGACGCTGACAAACAAAAAGCCGACGGACGACCCGGAGGCATTAAAAAAAGATGCGGTCGCGTTTTTGCGCGAGACGATGGCCGATGTTAACAACCTTCGCACGCTCGAAAACCGGATCAGTTTCTCGGCCGAACTTGCCGGCCTGATGTGGTTTTACGACGAAAAAGAGGCCCGTTCGCTTTATTTGACCGCCTTTGGCAATTTCCAGGAGCTTCTGATGCGGTACGACCAGCAAATGAATGCGTTTGGCGATCCGGAAGGTGAAGAGCAGCCGTCGTATCGCGGCGGGATGTTTGCCGACGTTTCCGATCGGGCAAGGATCTCGCGCCGGTTTCGAGTGGCAATGCAGGTTCGTCAGCAAATGGCTATGAGCCTGGCAGAACACGACGCTGAACTAGCGTTTCAATTCTACCTCGACAGCCTTGCGGCGGTGACCAACCCGGAATTTCGAAAACAAATGGAAAGCCGCGACGAGTATTTCGAGACCCAGTTGATGGCTCAGATCGCCAAAACGAATGCCGCCAAAGCGACCCAGTTCGCTATAAAAGCTATTCAGGACGGCCTTAACTACCAGCATATCGATCTGCTTAAGAAGATCTATGCAAAAGACCCCGAAAAAGGAGCCGAGTTTGCCGCGGCTATACTTAGTAAAATAAAGAGCGAAACGCTCGAACCGGACAAGTTCTGGATCGTCAGTTCCTTTATGTCGATGGCCGGCGAGTCGTTTGAAAAATCGAAGACCGAAGGCGGCAAAAAGGCCCTTCTCACTCAGTCGGACCTTCGCGATCTGGCAGACGCCTTTGCACAGGCGATTCTGAAACTGGATAGCGACGGTGAATCGGCGAACGGTTTACAGTTTGTAAGCGAGATCGAAAAATATAATCCGTCACGCGCGGCGCAGATCCGGGCAAAATTTCGCGTTGGAAGTACGACAAGGGATCCAAACCGCTTCACTGTTCGAGGAAATATAGCCGCTCCGCCACCGGATTACCGGGGTCCGGTCAATACAAGTGTTTCTGCAAGCAACTCCAACTCCGCCAGCGAACGCATGAACCGTGAGAACGAACCCCGGGAAAATGCAGAAAAAGAGCTTGCGGATAATGTCGGCAAGCTCGCGAACAAGCAGCTCCCGAAGGAAGAGCGCGAAAAGATCGTGACGCATGCACGCAGAATTCTGATGCAAACACCCGGAAGGGACAAAAAGATCCTTGGCCTGAGCGCCCTTGCCGCGACGGTCGCAAAGGCTGGCGACAAGGAACTTGCCGCGGAAGTAATGAAAGAAGCCCACGCCCTGATCAATCCGTTCCCGAAGAACTATCAGGATTTTCTCCTTTCCTGGATGCTGGCAAGCGGTTATGCCGAGGTTGATCCGGATAAGGCCTTCCCGCTTCTGGAAGAAACGATAATGCGTGCAAACGACACGATAGCAGCGTTCATAAAGGTCGGCGAATTTATCGATGTAGCGGGCGAAATGATAGACGACAGCGAGGTCCAGGTCGGGGCATTCGGAGGGCAGATGGTTCGCGGCCTGACCAGTGAACTGGGCATGGCCGACGCGACGCTGCGGACGCTCGCAAAGGCCGATTTCAACAAAACAAGAAGCCTGACAAACCGTTTCGACCGTTCGGAAGTGCGGATTCTCGCCAAAATGATGATACTGCGGGCTGTACTAGGTGAAGGCAAGCAGCCGAGAGGCGAGGAGACTGAGATCTCCATCGATAACTAGACCATTCAACCCAAGCTCGTCCCCTGCAGCCATTGTCCGCCGTCAACCACAAGCGTTACGCCGTTGATATAACTTGCGGCATCCGAGGCAAGAAACAATGCGGCGTTCTCGATGTCGGCGATCCTGCCGAATCGGCCAAGCGGTATCCGTTTTGTGATCTTTTCTTTCAGCGGTTCGGGCAGCAGCCGTTTCATGCCTTCCGTATCCTCGATCGGCCCCGGGGCAATGCCGTTCACGCGAATGCCTTGCCGGCCCCACTCGACGGATAAATTGCGCGTGATCGCGTCGACGCCCGCCTTGGCCGCCGAAACGTGTATCTGCATTGGGGTGGCAAGATAGTGAAGCGTTGCCGAAATATTCAGTATCTGGCCTTGCGATCTTTTGAGTTCCTCATAGGCAGCCCGGCAAACGTTGAACGTGCCTTTCGTGTCAATATCGACCACGGTGCCAAAGCCGTTTGGTGAAAGTTCGCTTGCCGAACAAAGAAAATTGCCGGCGGCTCCGTTGATAACAATGTCGATCTTGCCGTAATGCTCTATGGTTCTTGCGACCGCGTTTTGAACATCGCTGAAATCCCGCACGTCGGCGGCAACCGCGTAACATTCGCCGCCTTCGTCCTCGATTACCTTTTTCATCGCCTTCAGGTTTTCGATCTTGCGGCTGGTGATCGCCAGTTTGGCACCGTGCCTGGCAAACGCGCGGGCCACTCCGCCTGTAATACCTGTCCCTCCGCCGGTTACAAACGCGACTTTACCTTGTAAAATGTCAGTCGAGAAGATTTTATCCGTCATGGAGAGGAATATTAGCACAGAGATGCGGCGTCGCCGAGATAAGAGAATGCAGAACACTTTTTTCCCATCCTTTTTATCTCTGGCCTTCTGTATCTTGTCGGCAATAAATCTCTCGTGCGGCTCAAAGCCAACCGACCTGCGCGCTATCATCCCGGCCGATCCGCTTGTCTATCTAGAAACGAACGATCTTGGCAAAGCACTCACGGCAGTTACTGACAACGACGCATTCAAGGCCGCGGCGAAGACCCAGCCCGATTTCTCTGCCCTGGCCGGCATGAAACTCGCGGTTGCCGTAACCGGTTTTGAGACGAAAGAGCAGCCAGTTACTGAAGAAAATTCGATCTTGAACTTCAAACCGCGCTTTGTGGCCGTAGCTGAGACCAACGCCTGGAACTATCAGGCATTGAGCTTTACCGAAAACAAGCTTGGCGAATTTATTAACGGAACCTACGGCGGCGACGTCACGCTCGAAACGAACGACAGGAACGGGGGAAAGTATTTCACCTGGACATCGCAGGACGGCAGTAAAGCATACGCCCTTGTCCGCGGGAGCCTGATCTTCTTCGGCAACGACGAATCGGCTATCGAGAAATGCCTCGCGGTAATACTCGGCGAGGCCGACAGCATCGCGAAAAACCCTAAGATCACAGCATTGCCGCCCGATTCGCTAGCGTCGGGCCATGTTTCGACCGACGGCATCGCCCAGATTTCCAACATCGTCGGCCTCAAATTTGCCAACGAAGCAGGCGAAGCTCCTGAGGTTCAGTCCGGCATCGCTAGCATCTTGCCGCAGCTATTAAGAAACTCAATTACCGAGGTTAGCTGGTTGTCGACCAAGAACCAACTTGGCATTGAAGATAAGCTACAGATCTCTATTTCTCCCGACATGGCAAGTGTGTTGACCGAGACGATCGTTGCCGATCAAAATACGATACCAATTGACGGACGAGATAGCATAATCTCAAATCTGCTCTCCGAAATCCCGCAAAACGTCATGAGTGTTACTCGGTATAATTTCAAGGACCCATTGATTGCTTGGCGAAGCGTCCTTCTGGTTTCACAAACAAAATTTGATGAGCCTGCGCGAAAAATCATTGCTGAATTTTCCAACTTGTTTTTCGAGCCGTATGGCATTCGTGATCCAGAGTTGTTCTTAAGTTCGGTCGGTGACTCCCGGATGGGTAGGAACATAGTTACGGTAAGGTTGGATCACGAGGGCGAGGAACCGGTAGTCATTGCAACCCGAGGAGGGAAAGAACATCAGATTCTGAAAGCGATGACTTCTCAATTAAAACCGGTTGGAAAAATAACTGAAGGCGGGATAAATACCTGGACATCGGAAGACAACGAGCTACAGGTCGTTTTCGCTAGGGCAAGTTTCGGAGTTGGGACGAAGGAAAATCTTCAGGCTTGCCTTTTTTGGACGGTTCACACGCCATATGAAATCAAGTCTGAGTCAATGGTTTGGCTTGCCAAGAGCAACGCTCCTGTTGCGACCGTTACGCAAGACCGGGATTCAGCCCATCAAATCGCAACTGTATTTTTAGAAAAAGCTCCTGAAGAGACTAATATTGTTAGTAACTACCAAACCGAAATCCGCTTCAACCAAAACGGCATCGAACGCCGTACGGTATCTGATTTTGGCCTGATCGGTTCGATAATTAAGCAGCTTGGTCACAAGAATTGACTCTAAGCGCAAATCGTAAAGCCTCCGGAATAACTGATAACTGATAGGTGATAGATAACAAACTTCCGAAGTTATCAGTTTTCACCTTTTCAGTTTTCATTATTCCGAAAAAAACTCGTCGTACTACGTCTTCTTAGCATTCCGCTTCAGTTTCCGCACATTCCGTTCGATCCACTTTTCCGATTCTTCAAAATACGCGAATTTCTCCTCATCACGTCGGAAGGCGGGCGTGTGGTTGTAGCGGCGGCCGTTGTGATGAACGGTCGGGTGGTGTATGTGGAGCATTTCGTGAAAGACAATGTATTCGACAACGTACTTCGGCGTGTCTTTTGAGTCAAGCGAACGGCTGACGACGATCGTTTGGTGAGTGGCGTCGTGGTGGCCGAGTATTCGATACGTCTTGCGGGCCGACCAGGTCAGGACGGGTTTTGGAAGCGAGCCTTGGAAATATTTCAGGTTTAGACGGCTAAAGATTTCTGAAAGGTCAAAATACTCGCCTTGATGGGTGGTAACCACTTTGCGGCCCCGAGTCCGTTTGTTCTCGGCAGCCTGTTCGCGGATATCGGCGTTGGTCGCATAACTTGAATAAACATCGCGGGCGCGTTTCGGTACCCGCCGTCGAAACAATTTGGCTACCAGGATGAAAGCCAGGGCCCGCTGGGCCTCATCCGGCATTTCTCGGCAGACCTCGGCAATTCGGACGAACACTTTGCCCTCGCGCACGCGGATCGTATGATTTATGCCGATATATGGATAAAAGCAAACTTCAACTTCGGGTGCCGGACGCGACTTATCATATGTTCGAAATGCGTCGCGGTAAAATTCCGCCAGTCTTTCGAACGTTGAGGGCTTATTCTTGTTAATCACAGTTAAACTAATAATTCTTGACAGATACGGTCCTTAAATGCTATTCCTCTTAATGGGAAGCATACCGTCCGTATGTGGTTTGCTTCAAACCCACCGTGATAAGATGTCTGTCCTCGGGCCCAACCCAAAAGTCGGAAAAGGCATAGAATTTCCCGGCTCACGCGGGCAGAGTATCCTTTCAGCGATAATCAACGAACATTTTCTCACGGGTGAACCGGTAGGTTCCAAGGCGGTTGCGGAAAAGTTTGCCAATGCTTCGGGTTTGAGTTCGGCAACGATTCGCAATGTAATGAGTGAGTTGGAAGAGCTTGGTTTGCTCGAACAGCCGCACACATCCGCCGGACGCGTACCGACCGACCGCGGCTACAGGTTTTTTGTTGACAATTTGCTTGGCGTATTAAGTATTTCGAACGACGATCTTCATCGCATAGGCGACGAATTCGGTCTGAACGAGCTTGCCGAAACGCCCGACAGGTTGATGGAACGCACCTCGCAGCTGCTTTCTGCTCTTTCCAATAATGTGGGAATCGTTGTTTCGCCCAGCTTGGCAAACGACCGCCTGCAGCATATCGAGTTCGTAAACTTAAGCGACAACCGGATACTCGTGGTCCTGGTTTCGGCCCCGAACATCGTTCACAACCGGATCATCCGGCTTAATGTGGCTTTGTCGCGGGAAGAACTCGAACGAACGGCAAATTACCTGAACGCAGAGTTTGCCGGGCGAAGTTTATCGGAAATTCGTGCCGAAATATTAAGATTGATGCACGAAGAAAAGACCTTGTTCGATAAGCTGCTGCAGACTGCCGTGATCCTTTGTTCTCAGAGCATCGAGGATGAGGAGGACAGTCTTGGCGAAGTATTCGTTGACGGTACGTCGAACATTCTATCCAAAAGCGATTTTGCCGATTTGGAACGTTTGCGCGAACTGCTTTCGACGATAGGTGAAAAATCCCGCCTGATCCAGATCCTGAACGAATGCGTTGCTCGCGACACATCCGGAAAAGGTGCGGTCCAAGTGGTTATCGGCAGCGAAAATCTCACGCCCAGCTTACAGAACTGCACTCTGATCTCGGCCCCCTACCGGATCGGCAACAGTTCGGCCATCGGGACCCTCAGCGTGCTGGGCCCGACCAGGATCGAATATGCAAGGATGATCTCGATCGTATCCTACGTCGCACGCACTCTCGAACGAATGATGTCACGCGATATTTCGAATAACTGACACTCGTCACCCGCCGAACACGGCGCAAAATAACAGACACCCGATCTAAATCCCGTCCCTGATCTCAAGCGGCCTCGCCTGACCTCCAATGGACCCGAATCAAAACATAGAAGATACCGAATATTCCTTTGAGCTTGCCGAAGACGAAACCGGCGAAGAGTCGGTTGATGACTTTATTCGTGAGCTTGAGGCAAAAGAGAAGGATCTGCACATAACCGCGGATACGACATTTATTGAGATCGCGTCTGAGTTCGAAGACGGCGAGATTCCCGATTTTATGCGCCCGGAACTTCCCGAGACCGGAAGCAAGACGGTAAAGCCTACGGTTGCAAACAAACCGGCCGCCAGCGAAGCCGGAAAAAAACTTGAGGCCGAGGTCGCGGAGCTAAAAACCAGGGTAGCCGGGCTTCAGGAAGAGCGAACAGAGCTTTATAAGAATTCGCAGCGGCGATTGAAGGATTTTGAGGCCTACAAAGCACGGACTGAAAGAGAACGAAGCGAAACTTTTCAGCGGCTGCTTAGCAATCTTGCAACCCAAATGCTTCCGGTCCTCGACAATTTGGACCGTGCTCTTCAGTTCGCATCCGATATGCCCGAGGAAAGACAGAGCGGGTTTGCCCAATTTTTTGACGGCATTGTGCTGGTGAATCAGCAGGTCAATGAAGTACTGGCGACTATGGGCATCGACGCGATCGCGACCGTCGGCGAGCAGTTCGACCCGCACTTTCACGAGGCCGTTGCGATCGATGAAAACAGCGAAGTACCGCCGAACACGATAACCGCGGAACTCCTTCGCGGATTTCGGATCGGCACAAGCGTGATCCGCCACTCGATGGTGCGAGTTTCCGCAGCATCCGTTACGACTCCCTCATCAGAAGCACCTAAACGCGAAGCGGGCACCGAACCGATCGACAGTGACGCGGGCCGCGAGGCGTCCGGGAAAGATCAGCAGCAGCTCGCGGCAGCGGAAGACAGTATGGAAGCCTTCTCTGAAGATCAAGAAGCCGCGGTCGAATTCTCGAATGAGGAACCTGTCACTAACGGCTTCGAAATCGAAAGAAACGGAGAGACCGAATAAGGGGACGAAGAAGAAAATTAGTACCAGCCAAAAGTTCGCTGGATATCTAATCAAAAGGAATTTGGGCACATGAGCAAAGTAATTGGAATCGATTTAGGCACCACGAACTGCTGCGTTTCCGTTCTTGAGGGCGGGGCCGTTCAGATCATCTCGAACAAAGAAGGCGGGCGCACGACGCCGTCAGTGGTCGGGTTTACGGACAAGGACGAGAGGCTGGTCGGCCAGATCGCCAAACGCCAGGCTGTAACCAATTCGGCAAATACGCTTTACGCCGTTAAGCGCCTGATCGGTCGAAAATACAATGCGCCTGAGGTCGAGAAAATGCGCTCAACCGTGCCATTCGTGATAGTCGAGGCACCAAACGGGGACGCTCACATCAAAGTGCTTGATCGCGTTTACAGCCCGCCTGAGATATCCGGTATCGTATTGCAAAGATTGAAGTTAGCAGCCGAGGAATTTCTTGGCGACAAGATCCGCGAAGCCATTATCACTGTTCCCGCGTATTTTGACGATATGCAGCGGCAGGCCACCCGCGATGCGGGAAAAATTGCTGGGCTTGAAGTCGAACGCATCATAAACGAGCCTACGGCCGCCGCGCTCGCTTATGGGTTTGGCAAGAACAAGTCCGAAAAGATCGCGGTTTATGATCTTGGCGGCGGTACGTTCGATATCTCAATCCTCGAGATCAACGATGGCGTTTTCGAAGTTCTCTCGACATCGGGCAATACGTTCCTTGGCGGAGAAGACTTTGACCAGCGAATTATCGAATGGCTGGTTGAATTATTCAAGGCTGAATGCGGCGTCGATCTCAAATCCGACCGCCTCGCCCTCCAGAGATTGAAGGAAGCGGCCGAACGTGCGAAATGCGAACTTTCGAGCGTCGCCGAAACGAACATAAGTCTCCCGTTCATTGCAGCCGATGCGTCCGGGCCGAAACATATCAACGCCAACCTGACGCGTGACAAATTTGAAGAGCTGGTTCAGGATCTGGTCGACGCGTCGGTCGAACCGTGCCAGAAAGCCCTTTGGGACGCCAAGCTTAAGCCGACCGATATCGACAAGGTGATCCTTGTCGGCGGTCAAACGCGTTCGCCGATAATCGCCAGAACGGTGACCGATCTTTTTGGAAAAGAGCCATCGGCCGAGATCAACCCTGACGAAGTTGTTGCAATGGGTGCCGCCATCCAAGGCGGCGTACTGACAGGCGATGTCAAAGATATTGTCCTTTTGGACGTGCTTCCGCTGAGCCTCGGGCTGGAAACGCGCGGCGGTCTGTTCGTGAAGCTAATACCTCGAAATTCTTCGATACCGTTCAAGCAAGCACAAACATTCACTACCGTTGTCGACAACCAGCAGACCGTTGAGATTCATATTCTGCAAGGCGAACGCGAGATCGCCCGCGAGAACCGCAGCCTTGCCAAATTTGAGCTCGTCGGAATTCCGCCCGCGCCGCGCGGAACACCGCAGATCGACGTTACTTTTGAGATCGACACCAACGGCATTGTCAACGTCTCGGCCCAGGACAAGATGACCGGCCTCGAACAGGCGATGCAGATAACTCCATCGTCCGGCCTTGCCCCCGGCGAGATCGAACGCCTTATCCTCGAGGCCGAAACCTCGGTTGAAAAGGATCGCGACGAGCGAGAGCTTATCAACAAGCGTAACCAGCTTGAAACGCTGCTGAGAAATGCCAGAAAGGCGATGGCCGACGTAGGTAAGGCATTTCCGCTCGAGTTTCAGCAGGAAATAAATGGAGCGCTAGGTGAGGCAGACGAGTTCGTCCAGTCTGAAGATGTGAGTGAGATCTCGCGAACGATCGCGACGGTCGAAGCGACATCCACGAAGATCACCGAAGCCATGCTTACGGCTGTCTAAACTTCTACAAAAAGACAACTGCCACGGGACGCGAAAGAGCATCGACTGCGAATCATCGCCGATGCTCTTTCCTCGTTGTCGCTGCGAACCCGCCAAATGTTGTGCGTCAGCGATACTTGAGAAAAAAGTAGAGTTATTAGAGAATATCAGTTGGGCGTCAGTTCAAGGGTTTTGAGCTGGCGTTTTCTTAACTTCCGGTTTACCGTGTCGGAATTTTAGATCGGACTTTTATGAGCAAGCGAGATTACTACGAAATACTTGGCATTACGCGTACCGCCACTGAGATTGAAATAAAGCGGGCTTATCGCACGTTGGCAGTTAAATACCACCCAGATAAGAATCCTGACGACCACACGGCCGAAGAAAAGTTCAAAGAGTGCGCCGAGGCATATGCCGTGTTGTCCGATTCTCAAAAAAGAGCGGCCTATGACCGATTCGGCCATTCGGCCGGTGCCGGTGCTGGCGGCTTCGATCCGGGTTTCTCGAACATCGAAGACATCTTCGATATGTTCGGGTTCGGCGATATGTTCGGGTCGCGCGGGGGCCGTCGGACGACCGTTCAACGCGGTTCCGATCTTCGCTACGACATTGAGATCAGCCTTGAGGAAGCCGCCGGCGGAAAGGAAGAGAAGCTCAATATTCCCAGGCTGGAATCGTGCGGCGAATGCAGCGGTAGCGGGGCGGAGAAAGGTTCGACCGCCGAAACCTGCATAACCTGCCAGGGCAGCGGCCAGACCCGTTACCAGCAGGGCTTTTTCAGCGTAATGCGGACCTGTTCAAACTGTCGGGGACGCGGCCAGATCATCCGCACGCCGTGCAAAAAATGCAGTGGGGCCGGACGGATCGAAAAAGAAAAAACGCTTGAGATCAAAATACCTGCGGGTGTCGAGACGGGTTCGCGCCTGCGCGTTTCAGGTGAAGGTGAAGCTGGCCCGAACGGCGGGCCCGCCGGCGACCTTTTTGTCGTGATCCACGTTAAGGAGCACGAGGTCTTTGAACGCCAGGGAGCCAATCTTTATTCAGCGGTGCCGGTAACATTTGCCCAGGCGGCGCTTGGTGCCGAGGTCAAAGTCAGAACGCTCGAAGGCGAAGAAGATCTTAAAATACCCGCCGGTACCCAGACAGGCACCGTATTCCGCATTAAATCGCAGGGCATGCCCGCCCTTGGCGGACGGGGCAAAGGCGATCTGTTTGTCGCGGTCACGCTGATCACGCCAAAAACATTGACCAAGGAGCAGCGAAAACTTCTCGAGCAGTTAGCCGAGGTCGAAGACACGGATTTTAACAGCGAATCGTTTATCGAGAAGGTCAGGAATATTTTCGGTTGAGCGGTTCGGCCGCCGGTCCGGCGCTGTTCCTAAGCCCGGTTACCGCTGCGGTAATTCCAAACAGAACCCATAAATGCCGGGCGTCCTCGTATGAACCGGTAAAGCTTTGATAGAAAAAAGCGTCGCCGAGTGCCAACAGCGAGCAAAACTTGATCGTTTGACACAATTCATCTTCCGGCCTCCACCGGACCAGTCCGACGGTTATAAATCCGACGATACCCATAAACGTAAAAAATCCAACCAGGCCGGTTTCCCCAAGGACGCTGATGTATGTGTTGTGGGCGTCAGCGAGCAGATGGCGGTCTCCGGATGGATCGGTGAATATGGCGTAAGCAACGGGCGTACCGACTCCGTTACCGAGCACCGGATTCTGCAGAAACTTTTCGGCCGCTGTCTGCCAGGCCAAGGCCCGATGCGACGGAGAAATTCCGCCGCTCAGCAGCGGTATCCGAATGCCGTCCCGATCATAGGCAAACAGCGTGACCGCGGCCGCGATGAGAAAGGCGACCCCGATCCCGATGCCCGACAACATTACCAAACGGCCAAGAACATGATGCCTTTTGGCGAATAACTTCCTTCGCAAAACCCATGCTGAGCTAATGAACATCCCGCCAAGTCCCGGGGTGAGCGTAAATGCATTGACGACAAGAAGGGCAGCCGATAACAATCGGAATCCGCGCGGCTTTATCCAATTGGCCGACACGAGCAGAAGCGAAAATACCCATGTGACGCCTAGAAAATTGCAGAACATCGCCGGATAGAAAAAGAAGCCCTCGATCCGCGGATAATGGCCGGGTGGAAGACTGCCGAAGATCGGATGCAGCACTAGGGTTTGTGCCGGGTCGGTCAGACCGCAATAAAACAAAACAATTCCCGTCAGGCTAAATACCAGCGCGGCCGCGGCACCCAGAATCCAGGCCCAAACGACAGCTTTCAGTTCCTCAATGGAGGTCACCGTGTTTAGCGTTAGCAGAGCGACACCGATCAAATAGAGTTTGCCGACGAGCTTGATCGAACTCAGCGTGGGATCGACCGAGGCGATAGTTGATAGAACGACCGCGACCGGATAAGCCGCCAGAAAAAAATAGAATTTACTTCGACTAATCGTTTGCCGCTTTCCTGCGTAAGAAGCGATCCAGGCGGCTGCCGCTGCCAGAAACAGCAGGTCCGACAGATATACCGTTGCGGAGAAAAAATTGAACTGGAAAATTGACGGGAAAGGCAGCGAGGCCACAAACAGGAGAAAAGGCCATAATTCCGCCCTTATTTTTCTATCCATCTTCGATCAATAATCGCCGTCCACAAAGATCGAGCGGGCAGAAGCTCTGGGGTAGCGGTCGCCCGTCCGTTACGACAGCTTTGCTTTTACCGATTCGCTCACCAGTCTTCCATCAGCGCTTTTTCCCGAGAGTTTTACCTGGGCGGCTTTCATAACGACACCCATTTCCTTCATCGATGTTGCACCGGTTTCGACAACGGCTTCGGCAACTGCCTGCTCGATCTCTTCCGGCGTGGCCGCTTGAGGCAAATATACCTCAATGTGAGAGATCTCGACGGCCTCTTTCGCGGCAAGTTCGCCTCGGCCGCCTTTTTCGTACTGCTCGATCGAATCGCGACGCTGCTTTACAAGCGACTGAAGCGCTTTCTGCACCTCTTCATCCGTCAACTCGCTGCCCTTCTCGATCTTGCGGTTCATCAAGTTTGCCTTCACCATCCGCAGCGTCGAAAGCCGTTCGGTGTCTTTGGCCTTCATTGCCTCCGTGATGTCGGCGACTATCTTTTCGAATAATGTCATTTGAATCTTTGTTTACAACTGGCTGGCCGCTTCTCTTACGGCACAAAATTGTATGTGACCACGCCTGCAACGTCCACCGGGGAGCCGTTGAGGAACGTCGGGGCGAACCGGGCCTGGCACGCTGCGTTTACCGCCGCTGCCCGGAGCAACGGATGCCCAGATATCGCCTTGGCCGAGAACATGTCCCCTTTCTCTCCGATCACAACCTCGACCGTGACGGTGCCGGAAGCTCGGACAGCTGCGCGGCCGGTGGAAACTGCGGCCTTGGAAGGTGTTCTGCTTTATGGTTGAGGACGCCGCCGGATAATCTCATCCCTTCACCGCCATTGACGGGCGGAACCGATGAGGCCGAATAATCCCTGTCGCCCTTTACAGTTATCCGTTCTTTACTACTTGCGACCGAAACCGGGCCCTTGTAATCGGCACCCGACGGAACCGGCACCGTTCTTTCTGGAAAACTGAATCCGACCCACGATCGAGTCATGTCCGTGGAAGCATCCACAGGTTCTAATTTTACGTGGAGTGCCGCCTTCGCGGATGCGTCCCGCAATGCGAAAACATCGGGCCGCGTGACTTGCTGGCAAACATTGTCCGGCCCTGACGGCTCGCCGACGTCAACAACGTTGCCGTCAGCATTTACGGTCACCGGAACCCTTATCAGCCCTCCGAGTCCTGTTGCGACCGCCGAATTCGGGATCGGGACTTTCGGTCCAGAAACAACTTTGCGTTCATAAAGGATCGTAACCGCCTCGCCGGACTGCGCATGAGCGACAGAGCCAAGCACGGAAAGCAGAAGGATTCTGAGAGTGGGCTTCAGCATAACGACCAGATTAGCATCAAGACAATCGGGTGGCAACAAAATACCGGTTTCGGCTTGCAGCGGGATGTGGGCTTCTTTCGCTTATGCTAATCTGGCAATTCGAAATTTATGAAGCTCAAGTGGCGATTCGGGGTTATTGCAGGCATTGTGCTTGCTATTTTCTGTCTTTATCCGCAGTTCAAGATGCTGTATCTGCGGGGCGATGACTGGAACGGCCACTATGCCTATAACGACATAGACGAGGTTGCGTATGCCTCGTATGTGCGGGCATTGATAGACGGGCGGCCGCGAAAGAACGATCCGTACAGCGGCCGCGACGATTCGCCATCGACACCGCAGCCTGAATCACTTTTCTCGATACAATTTGCCGCTCCCTACACGATCGCGATCCCGGCCCGGATTCTGGGCGTCGGCACGCCGTGGGCGATGACGATATCAGGTGCTGTCGCGGGTTTTTTTGCCGCTCTTGCAGGGTTTTGGCTGATCGCGCGGATGACCGGAAATTCGTGGTACGGTTTGGCAGCGAGCATCGCGGTGTTTGCCGGAGGTTCGCTGTGGGCCGGCGAGGGAGCTGTGCTTGAGATTTTTTTTGACGGCTTTTCTTATCCATATTTCCCAGGGTTTCGCAGGTACATTCCCGCTTTGGCGATGACGGCGGTCTTCGGTTTGTTCGGTTTCGTTTGGAAATTGCTCGCTGACAGGGACGAGTTTACATCTGAAACCAATTCGGGGTTAGAGAATGGTGCCCAGTCTAAGATCTCAAATTTCAAATGGAAGGTCGGCGGTTCAAGATATTTATTTGGCGGTCTTGCGGTCCTGTGTTTCGCCTACACGGTTTACTCCTATTTCTATATTTGGACAACGGCGGCGGCTTTTTGGGGCTGTTTGTTTGCGGTCTTTCTGATCGAGAGGCCTAACGGTTGGCGGAAAGACATCAAAATGCTTGTGTCCATTGGCGCCGCATCCGTCCTTGTACTGTTGCCCTACGCCTATCTGCTTTCAAAGCGTTCGGATACTCTCGAGCACGTCCAACTATTGGTTTACACGCACGCGCCCGATCTTTATCGAATGCCGGAGTACATAGCGTTTGTCGTTCTGCTGATCCTGATCGCCGGCATTGCTACAAAACGTATTGAAATGAAAGAGCGTTCGACACTGTTCGTCCTTTCGCTTGCGTTGGTGCCGTTTGTCATTTTCAACCAGCAGATCGTAACCGGCCGCTCGCTCCAGCCGATACACTATCAGGTATTCATCGGTAATTATGTCGCCGGGCTTGCCCTGTTTCTGTCGATCGGCCTTGTCGCGAGAAAGGTTTTGATCAAAAGCGGCGTGATGACGAAGGCCGTTTGCACTGTTCTGGCGGTCGCGGCTGTAGTTTGGGGCTTTGTCGAATGCCACTACACGGTTCGCGTGCTTGACGACGCCAACGTCGAGCGCGATCTAAGCCTACCGGTAGCAAAACGGCTGAATGATCTGGCCGCGAAGGATCCCGATCCGCATCGTACGACGGTTCTTGCATTCGATATGATCCAGTCGGACGATCTTCCGTCGGCAGCTCCGCAAAATGTGCTTTGGGCCAGACACCAGCACGTTTTCGCGGGCCTTTCGTGGGAGGAGAGCAAGGAACGGTATTATCAGTTCCTTTACTACTCGAATATCGACGAACGCGGTTTGGATTATCTGTTGAAAAGAGATTTCGTCTCGCAGATCGCACTATTCGGGTGGGGAAGGCATAGCGGCCGTTTAACCTTTGATGCGAAACCGCTGACGAACGGCGAGATTGACGCCGAGGTTGGCAACTATTGGGCCTACCGCCAAAACTTTAGCCGAACGCAAGCTTCAAACCCTGTTTTGAGCTATGTTGTGGTCAACAATGAGGCGGATACGGACCTTTCGGTGCTGGATCAGTGGTACGAGCGGGACCTGGGTGAAGTTGTCGGGAAATATACGCTCTATCATGTGAGACTTCGCGACAGCCAACAAAAAAAAGACCGTCTTAGGTAAGACGGTCCATATGTATTGCTATTTATAAAAACTAGTTAAGCTGCCAACAAGTCGTTCGACGTTTCGGCGAAAACTCGCCTGCCGTTCAACGCGTCGTCGATTATTTCACGGACGGCCGATGCATCAGGATTCACTTCCATTCGGACACATGCCCGCAAGTGTCTGATTATGCCTTCCGTTGCGATCTCGACGGAGTCGCCGTTCAGCTTTGAAAAACGACGAGCTTGGATATGATCGATCTGCAGGATTCGGTCTTGCAGAGTCATTGGTTTAGCTGCTGCCACGTTATTCACTCTCCTTTTTGGATAATCTATCGTTATCAAATATCAAATAGTCTTGAAATGTACTGCTCCACACGTAAAGTACTTCTTTTCAGCACTTTAACCTCCTAATTAGGTTAAAACCTCAACCTAAGCGTTGCAATTAAAAGGGGGATTCAGCTTCGCTCTCAAACTATGTAAATAAATCGTAACAAATAACTTGCGTCTTGTCACCATTTTTTTTTAAGGTTCTTTTTATCGGCATTACGGCACTCGAAAACAAACCGATGGATGATAGAAAAAAGGCCTGCCGCTTGGACGCGACCGGCCTTGTTTGAAAAAAGGTTTGTAGCGAACTATTTTCCGCCAACGGCGTCTTTCATAGCTTTGCCGAGACGGAATTTGACAGTGGTTTTCTGAGGGATCTTGATCACGGCACCGGTCGCCGGGTTACGGCCGTCACGGGCTTTGCGGGTCGCCTTTACAAGCTTGCCGAAACCGGGAAGCGTAAACTCGCCGTTCTTTTTAACCTCGCTTGCCGCAAGGGCCGCGATAGCATCAAAAAGGCCTTTTACTTCGGTCTTTTTAAGTCCTGATCCATCCGCCAATGTATTGACGATCTCCGTTTGTGTCATACGAGCCATAATTTTTGAGTAACCTCCAATGGGATTGTGAATATGAAAACTGCTTTAACTAAAGTGATTTGCCTGCTTCGATACCGCGGAATGAGCAAAAGATCGTTTCGTGTTACCAGTTTAGGATGGTCGGGGCGGCAAGATTCGAACTTGCGGCCTCACGGTCCCAAACCGTGCGCACTACCAGGCTGTGCTACGCCCCGAGTTGTCTTGAACAACGCTAACAAGTGTCGAATTTTACAGGCGAATAATGAAGCGGTCAAGTCAAACGGCCCTAAAAGCAAGCAAATATCGCATTATTTTCGCCGCTGCAAGCGAACGATGGCTTATTTCGGCCTTTATTTCAGCGGATAGCTCGCCGAATGTACTTTCGAACCCATTTGGGACAAAGATCGGGTCGTACCCAAAACCGCCGTTTCCCCGCGGTCTGGCGGCTATTATTCCCTCGCATAAACCTTCGACATGGGCACGTATCGTGCCGCTTTGGTCGCAGAGGGCCATTGCACATGTGAATCGGGCCGACCGACGCTTATCTTTCGTATCGTTCATTGCCGAAAGTAAGAGTTCCATCTTCCGGTCAAAGGCGACGTCGCCTCCGTAACGGGCGGAAAGGACTCCCGGCAGCCCGCCAAGTGCGTCCACGGACAGCCCCGAATCGTCAGCCAGGGACCAAAGACCGGTCTGCCGGGCGTAACCTGCTGCTTTCATTTCTGCGTTCTCCATGAACGTCGATCCAGTTTCAGGTACCTCAGCGATATTAGAAAATTCGGACAGGCTCTTTAAGGCGGCGGATGCCGGAGCGAGAAGTTCCCGCAACTCGCGTACCTTGCCGGGATTCCCGGTAGCTATCAAAATTGTCGGATATTCCTTGTCTGTCACAGAACCGCCGATACAGCCTTCAGCGCCGGGGCGCACGTTTTTATTGCTTAATCCCATACAATTATTGTATAAAATATGTAGCGGTTATTCCGCTGCCTGCCGCTGACTTCCGATTTTCTAGAGAGGATACCCCATTTTGGAATTGAACGTTTCTCCGCCGACCGCTGTAAATCCTGGCCTGCCGCTTCCGGACACTTCACCTTACGCTGCCTTGCCGTTAAGGCCGGTTCGCGATCCGGATCAGGTTTTATTTGAGATCGGGCTCTGGTTAACCGGCCTGGAGGGCTTCCTTTGCAACTGGGAAAGAATATCCCGCGATAGCCAAAGAACGGGCGATCCGGATGCGAACTGGGCAAAGGAGTTCCGGCTTTCATATTCGGCGCTTATTATCTGTTCGAATTTGAACTACGAATTGCGGAAGGGTTTGAATGCCGGCTCGAACGCGGTTTTTACCGAAGCGACCGGATTGACGGTAAAGGATTGCGACGGATTTTTGCTTGAGCTTAGAGAACTGATCGTGCTCAACCGAGACCTTATGGATTCCGGAACGCTAAAGTTTGAGACATGGAAGGCGTGGAACCAATTTCTTGTGGATAAACTGAGGAAGCTCCCGCTGACCGCAAAGTTCTCGCAACATTGGGGAGATGACGGACTGCAGCACCTGCCAAGCGATCTGAAACATCTCCTTTCCAACCGAACCTTATCATTCTCAGACCGCGCCGACTTGACCGAAGTCCTCTCACGCTTCGCTATTATCATTCGTTCGCTCAACGTGGTCGGGCTGATGCTAAAGAATGACCAGCCTCTAAAGCCGACCGTACTGGTCTTTTCAAAGGTGTATGAAAGATCGCAAGATCTGATCGGATTCATCAACAGCCGTCTTACCAGGTTTCAGGACGAGAGCGCTGAACTTTTTGCATCTCTTGACGGGGCGTCATATACCGCTTCGCTAGAGCTTAAGAAAGTTTACCAACAGGAGTTGACCGGCCTGGTAGGAATTCGCCCCGCCCCGTCGATCCATGCAAGGGTCGAAACGGCGTACGCCTCGCTTAACGACAGCTTTGAGCAAATACTTGCCGGTTTTGCCTGCCTGGTCGATCCGAATGTCGTTGTAACGGACCTCTTTCCGGGCATTCAGTTAAAGATCGATCGGTCGCTTAAGCTTCGAAGTTGCCTTTGGAAAACATTGAAAGCAGTACAGGCGGCCGAAGCCGACCCGCAAAAGACATTAGTGGAGGCGGTAAGAAAAGAATTGGCCGCGTTTATGGAAGAACCCGCAAAATATTTATTTTTTAAGGACCGCGAAACGCTCGAGCGCTTTACCGAAGAGGTGTTTGCCACCGCGGACAACAAGGACCTTGTGCCGATCCTGCATCGTTTCGGTGCATATCTTGAGACCCTTTTCGGCCTGGTCAATATGCGAACCGTGCTCGCCTCGCACCCTTTTGAAGGAAATTAGTCCCTATTGCGATCGCAGCGTACCCATTGGTTTTCTGAACAAGATATCAAAGCTCGCCAGACACCCCACCAAAACAACGATCACTGCGGTTGCTCCGATCCCAACGGCAAGCAAAACAGGATCAAACACCCAATCGATCTCCAGAATGAACCGGCTGACCGCCCAGGAAAGCAGCACCGCGAAGCTTGATCCTATGAGGCCGGCAAGCAATCCGAGCATACCGTATTCGGCAAACAAGATGGCTGCGAGCGTTTGACGCTTGGCTCCCATGGTTTTCAGGATCGCGTTCTCATAGATCCGTTGCGATTTTGTGAGCGCGATCGAACCGATCAGGATCAGTATCCCGCTGAGGATAACAAAGCTTCCGACAAATGAGATCGCTAGAACGAAATTGTTGATCAATTTTTGAAGCGCCGCAACAATATCGGCCACGTCGAAGATCTGTATATTTGGAAACTTGCCGATCATGTCACGTTGAAGGCGCTGTCGTTCGGTGGGCGGAACACGGCTCAGTACGGTTGCGGCAAATGTCTGAGGAGCATTATCAAGCAGTCCGGGGCGAAACACGAAAATGAAGGCAGTCCGGGTATTTCTGAGATCCAGCTTGCGGATGTTTGCTACCTGGGCCGTTATCTTTCGGCCGGATATATCAAAGGTGATGGAATCGCCAACCCCGACCTTCAGCCGCCCGGCCATTTCTTCTTCAACCGAAACCTGTGGTACGGCGGCCTCGGCATCGCTCCACCATTCTCCGTCAAGAACGGTCTCGTTCGCATCGAGTTCCGGCCGATAGGTAACCGCAAATTCGCGGCCGATCTGACCTTGCTGCTGGCGGACCGCACGCTGCTGAAAATCAAAAGCCTGGCCGTTCACGTGGGAAATGCGTGCCCGGACCGTCGGCGTCGCTTCGGCCTTCTCACCTATACGCTCCTGGATATTGCTCACGAGTTCATCGATCTGGCTTTTTTGAATATCCACAAAGAACAGGCTCGGCAGGCGCTGGTTGCGGGTAAAGTCGAATTCGCGGACGAGGTTTGTCTGCAGCGATTGGACCGCGAGCACGACGAACGCACCAAGGCCGACGGCAAGTAGAATGATCCTTGTCTGATTGCCCGGACGGTAAAGCGAATTGACCGCTTGCCGAAGGCTGAATGAACCCAGGACCTTTAACCTTCGAAGAAGGAAAGTCAGGGCCATCGCGGCTAGATAAAGGACTGCTGAAGCGGCCGCGAGGCCCACGAGAAAAAAAGCACCGACGACCAGCGATCCGGCCTGCCAGACTGCAAGTGCAAGGAGGCCGGCGAGCGAAAGGGTACCGAAGATCCATTTCGTTAAGTCGAGCTTCCTTAGGTTGACGTTATTTTCGTCGCGTAAAAGCAACCTGGGTTTAATATTTCTGACCTGCAGCAATGGCAGGGCGGAGAAAAGTAACGAGATCGCAACCCCAAGAAGAACTCCTTGTGAAGCGGTCCAGAGATTGACGGAATAAGTCATCTTTTCCGGAAGTGCTTCGGCGAACCTCCAGCGCACCAGCCACAGTCCGCCCTGCGCCATCAGAACGCCAAATATGCTGCCGACTAACCCAAGCGTCAGGATCTGAAGCATATATACCGTAATGATCCGTGTGCCGCTGGCTCCCAGGCATTTAAGGACGGCCACGGATTTTCGCTTTTGCTCGACAAAGGCACGGGCAACATTCCAAACGCCTACACCACCAAGGACAAGTATCAAAAGGCCGGTCAGGGAAAGGTAGTTCTCGGTACGGGCAAACTGTTCGCTGATATTCTCCTGCGTCTCGCGATATGAACGGACGGCGACCGTTGTTCCTGTCAGGCTTTCGCGCAGCAAGCGGACAAGCTCAGTGGGATTGTCGGAAGTTCTATATAAGATGCTGCGTCGAACTCGGCTTGAGTTTCGGGTAATGCCGGCTGTTTCGAATGCCGTCTTTGCTACAAAGACCCGTGCGCCCAGCCTGAAGCCGCTGGTGCCGCCGGGCTCTTGTTCGAACACGCCGCGGATCTGAAACTCGGCCTCACCGATCCTGATCTTGTCACCCACTTTGACGTTCAGGTCTTCGAGCAATATCTTGGCAACGACCGCTCCGTTGTTCTCAAGAAGAGCGAAGTCGAATCCCGTGTTATCGGCCATCTCGAATTCACCCACTAACGGGAATGGCGGTTCGATGCCCTTTAGTTCGACAAGGCGCGTGCTAAGGTTCGAGGCATCAGCCGGACTTGCCATGGCCGACGTCGTGATGGCTTCGTTTCGGGCTTCGACGGTTTCGGTTAGTGAGAGTACACCTTCGATTTTAGAGATCTCTGACGGGGAAAAATCGGCCGTCGAGCTAAGTTCGATGTCCGCCGTCATAAGGGCGCGAGCGTCCGTGCCGACAGACCGTGTCAAATTTTGAATAAGCGAGCGCAGGGCAACAACAGACCCGACTCCCAGCGCTATGCAAAGAAAGAAGAAGAGAAGCCGCCTCCAGGAGGAGCGAATTTCTCGGCGAGTTAGATTGAAAATAAATCTCATACGTCGAAACGAGCGAACCAAAAGCGTCATATCCCCATCGTTTCCGCCGTCCTTAGGCTAAGTTCGTCCGAGATGACCCGCCCGTCACGAAGCACGATCTGCCTTTCGGCCTGCGAAGCCAATTGGCCGTCGTGCGTTACAAGCACCAGTGTTACCTTCCGGGCCGAATGAAGGTCGGTCATAAGTTCAAAGATGTGCTCTCCGTTACGCGAATCGAGGTTTCCGGTGGGCTCGTCCGCCAAGAGTATCGAGGGCTGATTAGCAAATGCCCGGGCAATGGCGACCCGTTGTTGCTCGCCCCCCGATAACTCGGTCGGATAGTGATGCCCGCGGTTGGCAAGATCGACATCTGCCAGTAGAAGCTCCGCCCGTTCGCGGGCGTCGCGAACTCCGAGTATCTCCATCGGTATAAGAATATTTTCGAATGCGGTCAGGCTTGGTATTAAATGAAAAGATTGGAAGACGAAACCGATCTTACGGCTTCTAAGCTCTGCCAGGGCATCCTCGTTCATAGCCGTTACGTCGTCACCATCGACTATTATCGTCCCGCTCGACGGCGCATCAAGCCCGGCAATAAGTCCGAGCAAAGTAGATTTACCGCTACCGGAAGCACCGGTCAATGCCACAAATTGTCCGTCCGGGATCTCGACCGTGACGTCATCAAGTATGGTCAGGTCTTCCGTGCCGGAACGTACGATTTTTGTTAAGTTCTGCAGAAGTATCATATTAGACTAAGATAAATGAATGGCGGCGTATGTCTAATCGGGCCGGACAACAAGGTAAATATTGTCAACACGATCTGCCCCGGCTGCATCTTATCTGAAGGTATTTACGTATAAGTCATTCTCTATATGTACCAATTTATTCGACCAACGGCGTTTCTAAGTTTCATTTTTCTTATCGCAATAACGGCGGCCTGCAGCGCGGCTAAGTATGACAGATCGTCAAACGGTTCGATTGCCAAGCCGCTTATTACTCCGCAGGCCACGTCGCAGAAACCAAAAATAATAGCATTTGGCGACAGTCTGACTGCCGGTTTCGGGCTTTCTGAGAAGGAGTCGTATCCGTACCTGCTCCAGGAACGACTAAAGGCGGATGGATATGATTATGAGGTTATAAACGCAGGTGTTTCTGGGGATACAAGCTTGGGCGGCCTCGAGCGTTCGGATTGGGTGCTTGAGCAGGAGAATGTTGAAATTCTCATTCTCGAACTTGGGGCAAACGACCTTCTTCGCGGAATGCCGCCGGCAAAGATGAAGGATAATTTGGATAAGATCATTCGAAAGGCAAAGTCAAAGAACATAAAAGTTCTGCTTTGCGGAATGCTTGCCCCTCCTACAGCGGGCTCCGATTATCAGAAAGAGTTTATGCTGGCCTTTCCCGATCTTGCCGATGAGCACAACGTCGATTTTCTCCCTTTTCTGTTAGATGGAGTAGCAGCGAAAAAAGAGTTGAATCAACCCGACGGAATTCATCCGAATGTGGAAGGTGAAAAGATAATGACCGAGAACATCTATCGGGCACTAAAGCCAATGTTGAAAAATCGGCTATCATAATAATAACGACACTTACGAACCTGGGGGGAATGAAAAGTAATGAGATCACTGATGGTAACGGCGGCGCTTTGTGCGGCCGCTATTTGGACGTTTGGCCAGTCGGCGGTTCGGGGTCAGGACACCAAAACGAAACAAAATGTTGAACAGTCCGACGACCACCAAAAGGATAGCAGCAGCGAAAGAGTATCCGGGAAAGCAAATCAAGACAGAGATTTAAAAGTAGATAAGACGAAAGACAAAGGCGCGGTCAGCGGACTGACGGCGACAGGATATGTTCGACCAAACGCCGAGAAACGATTTAAAAGATATGTCAACGATGTCGTGGGACCGTTTGCCGTCGCCCGCTATGCGGCGACGGCCGGCCTGCTGACCTGGCGAGATTCACCCCGAGAATGGGGCGATAAATGGGCAGGTTTTGGCCGCCGCTTTGCAAATACGATGGGTAAGAGTGCGATCAGGAATACGACGATTTACGGCCTCGACGAAGCTCTCAAGGTCGATAGTACGTTCTATCGGAGTCGGAAGCGCAGCGTTGGCGGACGTCTTCGCAATTCAGTCTTTTCGGCAGTAACGGCTCGAAGCAAAGAAGGTAAGCGCGTGATCGGCGTTCCTCGGATCGTTGGCGGGTTCGCATCCGAGGTCACCTCTTCCTCGTTGTGGTACCCGGAACGCTACGATTATGTGCACGGTTTGAAAGGCGGAGCGATCTCGATCGGAATTGACATTGGAGCTAATATTTTTCGGGAGTTTGTATGGAAATGAGTGCTGACCTGCCGATCTTAATGTCCAAAATACAAGCGTAATTATGAACGTTACACACCTGGAATGTTCCCTGTGCGGTCTGCGTCATGAGACCGGCGTGCTGCAGAATCTCTGCGTTGAATGTAGCAAGCCGCTTCTTGTGCGATACGACCTGGAAAAGGCCGCCGCGACGCTCAACCGGGAATCGCTGGCTGGCCGCGAGTCTTCGCTTTGGCGATACCCGGAAGTCTTGCCGGTAACCAATTCCGATAACATCGTGAGCTTTGGCGAGGGCTGGACGCC
>JBGTJP010000130.1:0-44049 GCA_041745075.1 Pyrinomonadaceae bacterium
AGATAACCCGACGCCCCGCCGTGGCCGACCGATGAGTACAGAATTGCAACGACGAAGATCGCTGCGATGATCATGAGCTGCGTAAATTCCACTAGGCAGGAACGCTCCGCGTTTCAACGTTTCCGCGATTCAAGCGCGCGGTAAATCTATCCCAATCCTCAAGCGCCCGCTCGACCTGCACCGTGTGCCGTTCGCGTTTGTTGCGGTGTTTCTTTCGCAGCTCGACGGGGAGCGGTTCCAATAAGCCAAACGTGATATTCACCGGCTGGAAATTCTTTGTCTCCACGTTTGAAACGTAACGGCATAGTGCTCCGATCGCGGATGTTTGAGGTGCGGTTATCATCGGCTGACCGCGCAGGACATTCACCGCATTAATACCAGCAAGCCAGCCGGTAGCGACCGATTCGACATAGCCTTCGACGCCCGTTATTTGGCCCGCAAAAAACAAATTAGGATCAGCCTTTGTGGCAAGTGTTTCGTTCAGGATCTTCGGCGAGTTGATAAATGTGTTTCGATGGATCTGCCCGAACTGCAAAAACTCGGCGTTCTCTAAACCGGGGATGAGTCTTAAAACCCTTGCCTGCTCGCCATATCGCAGGTGATTCTGAAAGCCGACCATACCATAAGCGTCCGCCATCAAATTTTCCTGCCGAAGCTGTACGCAGGCGTATGATTCCTCGCCAGTTTTAGGATGACGCAGGCCCTTCGGCTTCATCGGCCCGAATCGTAGAGTCTCAGGCCCGCGGCGTGCTATCTCTTCAATGGGGAGGCAGCTTTCGAACCAATGCGTCTCCTCAAACCGTTTGAGCGGCACCGATTTCGCGGCCAGCACTTCACTGATGAAGGTCTCGTACTGCTCGCGGTCCATCGGGCAATTTATATAATCGTCGCCGCCTTTGTCATAACGCGCTCCTTTGTAAGCGATCGACATATCTATCGAATCCGCCGCTACGATCGGCGCGATGGCATCGTAAAAATAAAGCTGATCGTCACCGGTAAACCGCATTATTTCGGCCGTCAAAGCCTCACTCGTCAGCGGCCCGGTAGCGATGATCGTCGGACCGCAAGCGTCCCGCTTGCCATTCGGTATTTCCGTACATTCTTCCCGCACTATCTCGATATTCGGATGCGCCTCGATCCGCTCCGTTATCAGTTCGGCAAATTTTATACGGTCAACCGAAAGAGCCGCACCGGACGGAACCTTCGTTGCCTCGGCCACCTCCATTACAAGCGATCCGCCGCGACGCAGTTCTTCTTTCAACAAATAAGGTGCCGAACCCGGTTCATCCGTTTTCAGCGAATTCGAACACACGATCTCGGCAAGCTTGTCCGTCCGATGAGCCGGCGTCTGCTGAACCGGCCGCATCTCAAACAGCCGCACCCGCGCTCCCACCTCCGCCGCCTGCCAAGCCGCTTCCACACCTGCTAGTCCACCGCCAATAACATTTATCAGATTCATCATGGTGATTATAGTTCATCGAACATCCCTCTACATCCCCAGAACTAAACCTGCGAGGTATGTAGCGGCCAGGATCTGATAATTATGCAACCTCGGCTAGCAATGGACGTGAAAAAGTGGAGTTGACACAAATTCTGTGGATGCGTGTTCGAACAACGAAGTTGGATAAAATAAGGAGAATTACCCTATGCGGAAAAACGTTACGAAAATTCTGCTCGCTGTCCTGTTGACGATCGTCGGTTCCGTGGGGATCGACGCCCAGGAACGCATCCTATCCGAAAGGAAGTATACGGAGGCATGTACTATTGGAGAGAAGAATTTGTACACCGGGAACCAAGGTCCATTTCGGCTGATCGTAAGTACGGACGTTATTAATGAAGGCCGCCCCGAACTGGATTACAGTCTCAGATCGGCTACTTCCTTTGTTCCGGGACAAATCAGCCATAGGATGGAGGAAAAAGTAGTTGGCGGAAAGCCGTCAAAGGGCGAAACATTTAGTCAGGGCAATCGCTCCTTCTCGCGCGGAACGGACGGCCAGTGGAACGAGATTTTCGGAAAGAAGGTGTACATCGGTACCGAAGGAAATTACTATCGTTATGAATTGAACGCAACCGCACGCAACGGTGATCACAAATCTCAAACAAAGATAGTAACCGAAGCATATGCCGACCCCACGATAACTATTACCGTTCCACAGATAGCAAAGTGAGCGATGGAAACGGTACGAATCCGCTCTTTGGTCTTCGTTAACGCTTCGGCAAGCTCTTATTTTGTTCATCTAGCCATTTTTTCAGCGGGGCGTAATAGTCAATGATCGCTGTCGCGTCCATCTTGTCTTCGCCGGTAAGAGCTTTGAGGGCTTCGGGCCACGGGCGGCTTTTGCCCATGGCGAGCATCTGCTGAAGCTTGGCGCCGACCTGTTTGTTGTCGTATATCGAACAGCGGTGAAGCGGGCCGGTATATCCCGCCTGCCGGCAGAGAGCACGGTGAAATTGATACTGCAGGATGGTAGCCAGAAAATAACGTGCATACGGCGTGTTACCGGCTACATGATATTTGGCCCCGGCGTCAAAATCACTCTCGCTGCGAGCTTCCGGCGGAGCGATGCCCTGATACTGCAGCCGCAGGTCCCACCACGCTTTGTTGTATTCCGTTGGTTTGGTCCTTCCCGAAAAAACGTCCCATCGCCATTTGTCCACCAGATACGCGAACGGCAGGAACGAGACCTTGGCAAGGGCCCTTTCCATTAGCAGGGCATTATCTGCGTCCGCGGGAGGAACTTGATCAATCAGGCCGATCTTCTTGAAATATTCGGGCGTCACCGAAAGGGCGATCGTATCGCCGATGGCCTCATGAAAACCATCGTTCGCGCTATCGCGGTAAAAGTAGGACTGCGGCGCGTAGGCCAGATCGTAGTAATTGTGACCGAGTTCGTGATGGACCGTCGTGAAATCAATGGCGTTGATCTCGATGCACATTTTTATCCGCACGTCCTGCGGGCCGTCCAGGTCCCACGCACTGGCGTGGCAGACCACGTCACGGTCGGCGGGTTTGGTAAACAACGACCGCTCAAAAAAAGTGTCGGGCAGTTTGGGCATCCCAAGCGAAACAAAAAAGTTCTCGCCGTAATGCACCATTTGCTTTGCATCGGTCTTGCGTTCCTGCAAAATTTTTGTCAGATCGTACCCCGGCCCCGAGCTTGGCGGGGCGAGCAGCGGATAAATATTCGTCCATTCCTGGCTCCACATATTGCCGAGAAGGTGGGCCGGGATCGGGCCATTTGGCGGCACGACAGACGGGCCGTATTTTTTGACCAACTGTGCCCGCGTATAAACGTAAAGCGCATCGTACAAAGGTTTTACCTGCAGCCAAAGCCGTTCCATTTCCGCCGCAAATTCTTCCGGCTTCATGTCGTAGCCCGACCGCCACAGGTCGCCCGTGTCCTTATAGCCGAGTTCGCGTGCGCCCTTGTTGGCAAGCTCGACAAAGCGGGCATAACGCTGCCGGTAAGGCGGCGAGACGGTGTGCCACCCAAGCCATGCTTTCTTCAGTTCGGCCGGCTCACGGCTTTCGGCCAAAATTTTCTCAAGATCGCCAAGGCTGTAGCATTTGCCGCCTTCGTTCTCCGGACAGAATTTGCCGCGCCCGTAATCGCTCTCCATCGAGACCGTGATCTTGGTCAATTCCGTCCGTTCGGCGGCGTTCTTCGGTGCAGGGATCACAATCCCGTTCTGCAGCAGCTGCAACTTTCGCCGCACGTCAAACGGCAACTCAAGACTGTCGAAACGGTGCGAAGCCACGGCCAATTCCGTCACGGCGGCGGTATATTCTTCGCTGGCGGCCGCGTTCAGGTTTTCAGTGTCAAAAGTAATGAAATTGCTGTTTATCCAGCCGGCCTGATTCGACTTTAGCGAAAGTGCCGCCAGACGCGTTTCGGCGGCCGCCATAAACTCCGCGGCCTCTGCGGCGGTTGCAGGCTTCGTCTGTGCAAAAATTGGCCCGGCGAAAAATGCGGCCAGAGCCAGGATAATGAAAACCCGAAAGAAAGTATTGTTTTGCATATTTTGCTCCAATTGAGGTTTGGTCAAAAAGTAAGGTGTCCCACAGTGCGAATACTATGATTTTTTTCACATTCTAGCATATTCCGGCCTTCATCAGGTTCGGCGGCGGCCGTCCGATCATGCGTGATCGAGCATTCGAAACCGCACCCTAACGCTTGCGATCTTGTAACACTTCAGTCGTTCCGGACGTCTTTGTAAATATGTCACAAAACACCCGCCCGTGGGGTTCTCTTTTTGCAGCGACAAAGAAGGAGCGCCGGATGGTTTTTGAGAGGTTCGGTGTCTGATCATCAGCGGTGTTAAAGCATTACCACACTGCAAAGCATTTATTTACGTCACGAATTTTTCGCGGCCCGTCACTTTTGTGCCTGCGTGCACACTTTCCTTGCCTACAATATAAAGTTACTCCGAGGAGGATAGACCACATGAAAACGGTTGCCTTGTCCATACTGCTCGCCGCGGTCGCAGTCTTACCTGCCTTCGCTCAAACTGGAAAAACGCGCTCACGGACTCCCGCGATAAAAAAGTCAACTCCGGCACGAACGCAGGCCGCGACCCCAGATACCAACGCGATCCCGCCGCCGCCGCCATCCCCTGCTGAAAAAAGGGCCCAAAAGAAAGAAGAGGAAGAAGTGATCGTCGTTGACACCGATCTGGTTACAACACCCGTATCGGTTATGGACCGCAACGGCAGGTTCATATCGGGCTTGCGCAAAAAAGACTTTAAGATACTCGAGAACGGAGTACTGCAGGAGATAACCTATTTCCAGTCGGAAGAAACCCCGTTTACGGTCATTTTGATGATCGACACCAGTCCGTCCACAAAATATAAGATCGATGAGATACACTACGCCGCCCTTACTTTTGTAAATCAGCTCCGGCCGGCAGACCAGGTGATGGTAATCGCGTTCGACCAGCGGCCAAGGATCTTGTGCGAACCCACGACAGATAAAAAGACGCTTTATTCGGCTATCTACAAGGCGAATTTCGGCAGCGGCACAAGTCTTTACGACGCCGTTGACGCTGTGGCCGGGCTTGAGATGGTGAACACGCCGGGGCGAAAAGCCGTTGTTATCTTTACGGACGGCGTCGATACGACATCGCGGCGGGCAAGCTATCAATCGACGATCGCCGCGGTCGAAGAGATCGACGCACTTTTCTATCCGATCCGGTACAACACACAGGACCAGATGCGGAGCGGCGGCAGCAATGCGCCGATCGTCGCATTGCCCGGAATGGCCTTCCCGCCCGGTGTCTCCGTGCGGCTGCGCGGTTCAAGCGACGCCGATTACGTTCGCGGCAAGACCTATCTTGAAGCCTTGGCAACTTACAGTGGCGGCAGGATCTTCGAGGCCGATACGCTTACAAACCTCGAAGCGTCGTTCTCGGGCGTCGCCGAAGAACTCCGGCGGCGGTATTCGGTCGGCTATTACGCAAACACCGACCGCGTTCCGGGCGAGCGAAAATCCATTAAGATCCAAGTCGCCCGTCCCGGCTCGGTCGTTCGCGCAAAGACGAATTACGTGGTCAAACAAAAACGCAACCCGGAACCAGACGCGGAGGTTTCGCGGCTGAACAGTTGATCAGGGCATTTTTATTCGGCTTCAACCATTAAGCCGCGCTGGTTCTCGATCTCAGAAAACTAACACAAATCTTCGAACGACTTGGAACGGAATCAAGCCGTACAGGGCATCCCTGCATCCGAAAAGATCTCGTCGTCGAATAAAGTAGTCATGCGTAGTATTTGTCCGCCACTGTCCGAACGTATTCCGGTTACGGAGTCCGATTTCCGCTTTGTACCGTTCTTTCGTTCTTTATACCGGCTAGCCTTTGGTCAATAAATTTTCTGATCGTAATCTTTGGAATGCCTTTTTTGATCTATAAAGGTTTCAAACGCTAGAAACCCTTTGGGCTCTTCCGACTCACGGCATGGCGTGTTATAAATGAAACTGTGGCACGTTATGTCTTAAAGCGCGATCAGGGTTCTCTGCCTGAACGTTTAACCAGATATAAAAGCGAACTGAACGATGAGCAGTTTCAGGTTGTAACCGCCCAGCCTAAAGCCACGCTTGTCGTTGCCGGTGCGGGAACCGGAAAGACGCGGGCGATCACTTACCGCGTCGCATTCCTAATTGAACAAGGCGTTTCGCCGCAGCGAATTTTGCTTGCTACGTTCACGAACCGGGCGTCGCGTGAGATGCTTCGGCGGGTCGAAGCTCTGACCGGCAACCAGAACGTTCACCGTATCTGGGGCGGCACGTTTCACCGGATCGCGAACATGATGCTGCGGCGCCACGCGGTCAGCATCGGCTACGAAACGAATTTCTCCATCCTCGACAGCGAGGACGCCCGCGACCTGATCAACATCTGCATCGAAGACGCCGCCATCGACACCAAGGCAAAACGCTTTCCCAAGGCTGAGGTCGTCCAGGACATCATAAGCTACGCCAATAATACCGATCTGCCGCTCGATAAGGTGATCGTCGGTAAGTATCCGTACTTTGAGATGCTCACGCGGCAGATAATGCGGGTCGATTCGATCTATCAGGTTCGAAAGCAGGAACGCAATGTGATGGATTACGATGACCTGCTGTTGAACATAAAAAAAATGCTGATCGAAAAGCCCGCGATCGCCGAGCTCTACGCCGAACAGTTTCAGCATATTCTGGTCGATGAGTATCAGGACACTAATCGTTTGCAGGCGGAGATCATCGACCTGTTGGCGGTGAAGCATAGAAATGTAATGGTGGTCGGCGATGACGCCCAGTCGATATTTGCCTGGCGCGGGGCTGAGTTTACGAACATCTACGAATTTCCTAAACGCTATCCGGAAGCCCAGCTTTTCAAACTCGAGGCCAACTATCGTTCGACGCCGGAAATTCTCGGCTTGGCGAACGTGTCGATAGCAAACAATAAGCGGCAGTTTCCCAAAGTTCTGCAGGCGATAAAACGCTCAAAAGACTTTAAGCCGGCACTTGTTCCATGTTCGGACGTTGAGCAGCAATCGGTTTTTGTCGCCTCTCGAATCTTGGAACTTCGCGATGAAGGAACCGGCCTTGAAGACATCGCGGTCATTTACCGTTCGCACTATCATTCGATCGAACTGCAGCTTGAACTTTCGCGAAGGAACATTCCGTACCGAGTTCAGTCCGGCGTTAGGTTTTTCGAACAGGCCCACATAAAGGATGTGATCTCGTATTTGCGGATACTTGTGAATCCGCGCGACGAGTTGGCGTGGAAACGTATATTAAAGCTGATCCCGGGTATCGGGAATAAGACCGCAAATCAAGTCTTTGAAACGCTGATGCTCGAGCGGAATGCTCGTGTTGGCGCTGATGGAGAAGCCCGTATCTTACCAAATGGGGATCGCGTTGATGGGGTTAATTCTTCCTTGAGCGTCACGCCTTGCCTTACGGCCGGGCTGCTGCATTCGATGCCGAAGCTTCGCGATAAGGCGACGTGGCGGTCATTCGTTGTTCTGCTTGAAATGCTTAGCTCGCAGGAGAATCGCGGCGATCCGTCAAAGCAGATCTCGCTTGTTCTCGAACACGGTTACGAGCAATATCTGCAGGAAAACTACGAGAACGCAGATGCGAGAATGGAAGACCTTCGCGGGTTGGCGCAATTTGCGAATCGCTATACCTCAGCGGAAGATTTTTTATCCGAGCTTGCGTTGCTTTCGACCGAACGGTTCAAAGAGCCGCAGTCGATAGTTGGTGAAGAGGTGATCGAAGGCGGCGAGGATGACGAGCTGCTGACGCTGACCAGCGTCCATCAGGCAAAAGGCCTTGAATGGAGCGCAGTATTTATGATCTGGGCCGCCGAGGGCAAGTTCCCAAGTCCGCGGTCGCTTAAGGAGATCGACAGCGAAGAGGAGGAACGTCGCCTGTGGTACGTCGCCCTTACCCGTGCGAAGGACGAGCTTTACATTACCTATCCGCTTCTGCGGACGGACTACAATCGCCAAACCGTCCTGCAAAAACCATCGCGATTTGTCACCGAATGCGCGCCCGCGATGTTCGAGGTTTGGACACTTGAGGAAGAAGCTCCCAAATTCGATGCACCGCCAAAAGCCATGCTTGAGGACGCGAAAGATTACTTGAATTAGCATCAAGGACGGGAGCCGGAATAAGTGATAGATGATAGGTAAAAAGTGATAGCCCCGAAAGGGCTGGAGCCACTCATTTCTCATCTAGTTGTCAGGAGCGGCGAACTTCAAAGCTAGATTTCCGCCGGCTGCTGCTGCGACAAGCAGTGCAGCGTTCCCAAGCCCCAAACAAGATCAACGGCGTGGATGCCGATCACCTCTCTTTCTGAGAAGAATTCGGCGAGTATGCCAAGCGCGATGCGGTCCTTCGGATCGTTGAATGTGGGCACAAGGACCGAAGCATTTGTTATCAAAAAATTTGCGTAGCTTGCCGGCAGACGCTGGCCGCGATAGTAAAGCGGAGCGGGCATCGGTAGAAATTCTGTCTGAATCTTCGATCCGTTTTCCAGCCTAAAACCTTCCAGCCGTTCGCGGTTTTCTTCGAGCAAATTGTAGTTGGCATCCTTTGGATCGCTTTCGCGGCAGAGAACGACCGTCTTTTCATTAACAAAGCGGCACAGGTCATCGACGTGGCCGTGCGTGTCGTCGCCGGCGATGCCTTTGTTCAGCCAAAGGACATTGGTCGCTCCCAAACTTGCGGCCAGGACCTGTTCGGTCTCTTTACGCGAAACTCCGGGATTGCGGACCTGCACCTTCTGATCAAGCAAACATTCCTCGGTTGTAATAAGCGTTCCCCGGCCGTTGACGTCGATCGCTCCGCCTTCGAGTACGAATGGCTTTCCGTTGTAAGTTACCGGCAAATATTCCTTCTTTAACATTTTGGCCAGCCTTTTTGCGACCTTTTCGTCCTTTTTGTAGTCGCTGTATTTAGCCCAGGCGTTGAACTTAAATCCGGCGATCGCGGTTTCCTTTCCTTGTCGTACAAAGATCGGTCCGAAGTCCCGCGTCCATCCGCGGTCGGTCGGAATGCGGAAAAACTCGACGGCTGAAGGATCGACACCGACCTTGTTCAAAATGCCGAGCGCCTTGGCTTCGTGTTTTTCGTCGTTGACGAGAATTCGCGCGATCTCTCCGACCGCGATCTTCCGTACGATCTCGCCGTAAACAAAATATATCGCCGCGATCTTGCCCGGCCAATCCGAGGCGTTATGCGGCCATCCGAGCCATGTGGCCTCATGCCGTTCCCACTCGGCGGGCATTAAATATTTCGGTTTCGGTGAGGCCATTCTCTATTCGTCGATGAAGCGTTTTGTTATGTCGGAATATGCATCGATGCGGCGGTCGCGCAAAAAAGGCCAGCCGCGGCGGACCTCTTCAATGCGGGCAGGATCGACTTCGCCGATGACGACTTGCTCGCTTTTATCGTCAGCCTCGGCGACGATCACGCCGAACGGGTCGCTCAAGAACGTGTGCCCCCAGAATTGAATGCCGGGTGTGTCGGGAACGAACACCTCGTGGCCGACGCGATTTACTCCGGCAACGTAAACGCCATTCGCGATCGCGTGCGAACGTTGGATGGTCCGCCAGCCGTCCTGCTGCTGCGGCCCATAGGTTTCTTTTTCATACGGATGCCAGCCGATCGCCGTGGGGTAAAAAAGAATCTCGGCACCGCGAAGGGCGGTCAGCCGTGCCCCTTCGGGATACCACTGATCCCAGCAGATCAGCGTGCCGATCCGGCCCACCTCGGTGTCAAAGGTCTTAAAGCCCAGGTCGCCGGGCGTGAAATAGAATTTTTCGTAATAGGCCGGGTCGTCCGGAATGTGCATTTTGCGGTAAACGCCGGCGGCCGGCTCACCCGGTTTAATGAGGATCAGGCTGTTGTGATAAAGGCCGGGGGCACGCTGTTCGAATATCGGGGCGATGATCGTTGCCCCGGTTTTGTCAGCGATCACGGACAACGCCTTTGACGAAGGCCCGTCGAGGGGTTCGGCAAGGTCGAACAGATCGGCGTCTTCCGTTTGGCAGAAATATAGCGAACGGAACATCTCGGGCAGGCAGATGATCATTGCTCCCTTTCCCGCCGCTTCCTTCACAAATTCGACGGCCTTTTTCAGGTTTGCGTCGAGGTCAGCACCCATCGACATCTGGACAAGGCCAACTTTATATTTTTCACGCGTCTGCATAGGGAACAGGATACATCGGCGGTGTTTGCAAGACAAAATTTCCCTTCCCTGCTGACAGGATTTCCGACGCGCACAAATGTCCGGGGCATGGATGCGACGGTTTGTGACGGCTTGGACAGAACGTATTTCTGACTATTACTTAGGCCTTGCGAATTTTGATGCCTCGATGGCTGAATTATGTTTTATTTCGGTCGAATTTAGAACGATGGTGAATTGAGGTGTTTGTGTGCGGATGCGGAATGGGATAAGCACGCCATCCACCGGGCGCATATCCTCATAAAAAACTCTCATCGGCTGGTTGCCTTCCGGCGCGATAACAGTAACATCCGAACGCAGCATCAAACCGGTTTTGGTGTCAAAGTACCATGTTTCGGCAGGCACGCCTTCGGCGGTCGCGGTAACGACATAGGTTTCGCGGTCGCCTACTTTCTCAATTCCCTTCAATTCCATTTTCGGAAAGAGTTTATCGAGCTGGATGTCGCGGTAGAAATCGTTGACAAGTTTTGTCTGTAAAAGCTCGGCCCCCGCCTTCTCGCGGCTTCCCTGGATGGGATTTATCGCCCATGCGGTCTTGCCATCCATTCCTTCGAACAGATCGCCTATGCCGGCAATCGTCATTTTTGAAAACGACTTCGCGTCCGGGGCCGCGTATATCTCGAACGTGCCCTTGAGGTTCATCGGGACGAGATCGATAGTACCCGTGGAGACACGAGTCTTGATCTTTTGGATCGCTTCGCGGCCGCCAATAGCCTTAACGTACTTCTCCAGAATTTCCTTTACCGGGGGCAATTTCGCGGCGGCAACGGTGTTTGCGGGCTCGGGTTTTACCGGTTCGGGCTTTTGGGCAAAAACCGAGGCGGTGGCAATGAAAATAGTAGTAATGATAAGGATCGATTTGAATTTCATATATTAATAGGTTGCGACGAGCAGATGGCTTACCCTCGGTTGAGAAAAGAAAACGGCCGCCGTTTCGTCCGGTTCGGACAGGGATCGAACCGCTGCATCGAGCTGTGCGTCGCGGCCGGAAAGAAGGGCGGCGCGGGTTTGTTTTACTTCAACGTCCGGTATCACACCGCGCCCCTCGATCAAGATATTTTTTGGTGAACGATAATCTGAGATCGCGTACTGAAACAAATACCCGGTCTGCAACTTTTCAAACACGGAAGGCAAAACCGCCCCGGCTGATGTTTCGCCGATGAGTTTTGCTCGGCCCGTTTCCTGCATTCCGGCCGCAAAGACCTCGCTTGTCGAGCCTGTGCCGTGATCAGTCAGAATGATAATCTTTCCTTTGAATGGGTCCGGCTGCGGGAACGCAATAAACTCCATCGATCCGCCGCGGGTCCGCATAGAACCAAGCGATGCTTTTTTGTCGAACAGAAGGCCCGCAAGCCCAG
Source organism: Pyrinomonadaceae bacterium (assembly GCA_041745075.1). Classification (GTDB taxonomy): domain Bacteria; phylum Acidobacteriota; class Blastocatellia; order Pyrinomonadales; family Pyrinomonadaceae; genus OLB17. The sequence goes on from JBGTJP010000130.1 coordinate 11,586, forward strand.
GTGCCATTCCGCCAACCCCGCCTGGGTTACCGCGAAGATCGATCACAATAGCTTTTGCGTTATCGAATTCGCGGACCGCCGTACGGAGCTTTGCCATTTGCGGTATGACCCACATATTGAAGCGGATATAGCCCATGTTGCCGGGCAGCAGGCGCGATTCAAAAACCACCTCCTGCGGCGGAAAATTGCCAAGAGATTCCGACATTTCGCCGTTGAATGCGGCACGGACGATGCTGAATTGTTGAGGCTGATCGTCGGCTGTAAGGACATCAAGAACGAGTGTTGAGCCGGGTTTCGAGTTAATCGCGGCCTCGAGCGTCCGTTCGATATAGACCTGTCGCAGACGGTCGGTGACCTTGCGTGCCGCAAGCGTAGATTCAAGCTCGGCCGTTAACTCCTTCCAGGGCTTGCCGTCGATCCGGGTAAGGGCCTGGCCAGTCTTAACGCCCGCAAGTGCGGCTGTTGAACCGGCATCGACGCGATTTATCACAGGCACGCCGTCGATCATAAGCACATCTATCCCGGTAACGCCGCGGCCGGTCTGGGCGGCTGCCAATTCGGCGGCCGGCGGAAGTATCCCAAAGTGCGATAACTTTAGCTCAGACAACATCTGGCGGAGAACATCGTGGAACTCTTTTTCCGAAATAGCCTTCATTGCCTTTGGCTCATAGAGTTCTCGCATTTTTTTCCAGTCGATCCCGCCAAAGGTCGGATCGTAATGCTTTTCGTTCACCGTCGTCCAAACCTTATCAAAGGCCTGTCGCCGAAGGTCGAGCGTTTCAGCCGCCGGTTGAGGCAGGACCGCGACCGAGCGTGTTTGGGCATGGCCCTGAAAAGCCAAAAGCGTAAATAAAACAAGGATAGACAAGTACTTCATAATTTGCGGTCCGGCTAATGACAGGTCGATTGATATACGGCTGAGGGGTTTCGCAGGTTGCAGTTTTTGCGCCGGTCCGGCAATTCCACAAGTACGGCCCACGCATTTCCAACCTCTTGCTTTGCCCGAAAATTGCGATAGGTTTATGATGAGATTTGAAATTAGCAGACGGATTTCCCGCTATTTCTTATTCCACGCTATTTAATTCAATGAAATATTACAACGATATACTGGCACTTATCGGCAAAACGCCGTTGGTGCGGATAAACAACCTTACAAAGCAGCACAAGATAAAAGCGCGAGTTTTCGCAAAGATGGAAAGCCTGAATCCCGGCTATTCGGTCAAGGACAGGATCGGCATTTCGATGATAGATTGGGCCGAGCGCGAAGGCGTTCTGAAGAAAGGCGGAACCATAATCGAAGCCACCTCCGGCAACACCGGAATCGGCCTTGCTCTCGTCGCCGCCGTTCGGGGTTACCGCTGCATTTTTGTCTTGACGGAAAAGGCTTCCGTCGAAAAAGTGCGGTATTTGAAGGGGCTTGGGGCCGACATCGTCATCTGCCCGGCGGCGGCAAAGCCGGGCACGCCCGATCATTATGTGGCCACCGCAAAACGTATTTCCGAGGAAACGCCCAATTCGTTTTACCCCGATCAGTACAACCACCCGGAGAATCCGGCGGCGCACTACCGTACAACGGGTCCCGAGATATGGGAGGCTACCGAAGGCAAGATCACTCATTTTGTCGCGAGTATCGGCACCGGCGGAACGATCAGCGGCACCGGCCGCTACCTAAAGGAAATGAACCCGAAGATCAAGGTCATCGGCGCCGATCCTTATGGTTCGATCTTTAAGACCTACAAGGAATCGGGCCATGTGCCCGAAGCGACGCCCTATCTGGTCGAGGGCATTGGACAGAACCTGCCGGTGGGAAACGCCGATCTGAACACGATCGACGAGATCATTAACATAACCGACCGCGAATCTTTCGACCTTGCCCGCCAGCTCGGACGACGCGAAGGAATTTTTTGCGGCGGCTCGACTGGAACCATTTTTGCCGGAGCCCTTAAAGTCGCCAAGGATCTGGACGAAAACGCGATCGTCGTGTTCATCGTCTGCGATACCGGCGAGCATTATCTGACCAAGTTCCATTCGGATGAATGGATGAAGGAGAAGCTTCTGCTCGAACCACAGAGAATATCGGCCGGATTGATAATGGAAACGAAAAACTCCGGTGCCCCGGCTGATCTGATCTTTGTCGCCCCGACGGATACGGTGGGTGCGGCGCTTGAACTGATGAACGAACGCGGCGTGACGCAGATTCCGGTCTTAGAGGACCACCACTCGGTTGGAAGCCTCCGTGAAAGCCGTGTGTTGACAAAGCTCCTGCAAAATCGCGATCTGCTGGAATCATCGGTGTCGGCAGTCATGGACGAAAGCTTTCCGGTTTTGGATGGCGAAACCAACCTTGCCGATATAAAGAAGAAACTACAGAAATCTCCGGCCGTGCTGATCGAGGATTTCAAACGCATCACGGGCATTATTACCCGGTCGGATGTGCTTGAGCTGCAGAAGTAGCAGGATTAGTTTTCCCCGATGGATTGGCAATAACAACGGAAACTAAAATACACCAAGGAAGGAAGGAAAGCCACGGACAGAAGTTTTTTTGATTGCATTTTTTAGTAAAGCGGAATAGGCTTTGAGCGATTCATCTTTTTTGAAACAGGCGTGATTTTTTGCGGCGTTATTGATACAAGATCAGTGCCTCAATGGAGTGAAAATTCTATGAGTGACGAAGTGAAAAACGCAACCGACGCGGAAGCCGCAACTGCAACGGCAACCGAACAGGTGGAAGAGCCGATTTTGGACGAGCATACTACCGAGCCTAACACCCGGCCACCTGTCCAACGGCCCACTCAGCAGCCCGCACCGGGTCAGTGGGAAATGCCAAAGCCGAAATTTCAGCAAACCAGCGGGTACCTTCCGCAAGGTTACTTAAAAGAAATGGAGGCAGCGGGTGAAGCAGTAAAGGCGGCGCCCGAGCAGGCCGTATCAGCTTCGCCGGCGGCGCCGGTCGAAGGTGCTCCTCCCGCGATCGAACCGCAGCCCGATCTTACCGACCAACTGATCGATGATACCCCCGCTCTCGATCCTGCCGAAAAAGGAACGCAGGCGAAAAGCGGGCCCGGTTTAGGAATGCTTGTTCTTGGACTCATCGGTATCCTTATTTTTGTCGCGGTTTTTCTTACTGCAGTGTACTTTTTATTCTTCGCACAACCCGCTGGCGGCAATAACTTCTAACTTACGTCCGAGGCAAAATCGGGGCTTGTTTGCCGTCCATACCTTGCCATTCGCCTGTCCTGTTTGCTTACCGGGATGGCGGGCGCTCCGGGTTCGGCGTTATTATGGAATATGATGGCCCTTGTCAGTTTTAATGGTTTATGGCTGAGATGAAGCTAAAATTCAGCGGCGGCGAGTTCACGCCGAAGGATGGCGTGACGACCCTGGGGCGTACATCGGACAACGACGTGTCGTTCCCTGAAGATTCGAACGTCTCGCGTTATCACGCTGAAATTGAGGCACGCGGGGCCGAGTTTTGTTTGATAGACCTGAACAGCAGCAACGGCACTATGGTCAACGGACTAAAGGCTTCCGGCGAAACTTATCTCAATCCGGGCGACGTAATTATGCTCGGCGGCTCGAGCGAGATCATTTTCGATAAGGCTCCGGAAGAGAAAGCCGAAGAAGAACCGGAGGAAGCCGGGGCCGACACGGGCAGCCAAGTCGATCTTCCGCCGGTAGGCGATGCATTGCGGCAAGGTGCGGGCATGTCCATTCCCTCAACCGCGGGTGGTTCGCGGACGATGCTAATGGTTGCCGGCGGAGCGGTCCTTGTGGCGGTGGTGGTAGTGGGCGTGGCTGGAGCCATCTATTATCGAAGCACTACTTCCGCGTGCGACGCTAAGGCTGTGATTGTTAAGCCCGAGCAGGGCGAAACCATATATGCTCCGACCGAGATCGAGGTTGAGACTGAGAATTCAGGCTGCGTTGCTAAGGCCATTTTCACTATCGACGGCGTCGAATTCGCGAGTACCGGGGACGCGCCGTTCACCGCCACGATCGACCCGGCCGAGCACCCCGATATGGCCGACGGGTTCGATCATGATATTGGCATTATTCTTGTCGATGAAGACGGAAACACCCTGCCGCAGGATAGCGGCGTTCTTCTGGCAATGGAAACCCGGCGGGTTGAAAAGCCCGAAGAAAGGCCCCAGGAGCCGCAGCAGCCGCAGCGCCCGGCCGGGCCCAAAAAAGGCACGGAGATCTCGATCATCGACGTCCAGCAAATGACCACCCAGATGGTCAAGCAGTTTTCGGGCACTAAACAATACAATGTATCAAACAAGCAATTCCTGCTTGAAGTGCAAAAAAAGACGGCCGAATATGCCCAGGACGGATTCTACGAACGGGCGGCCCGCTATCGCGACCAGATAAATGTGGCGTTTGTTCAGGAATCTAATCTCGATGCCCCGCTGGGCTATATTCTTGCTATGAGTCGAAGCAAATTCGACCAGCAAAAACAGGGCGTGGAAGAAGGACTTTGGCGAATGGACCCGGAATTTGTAAAATCCAATGCGTACGATGGATCGTGCGGCGGTCAAAAAATTTCGGATCCTTCGCAGCTTTGCGCATCTCGTGCATCGGCGGTCTATTTGAAGGCCTTGATATCGGGCGTTTTCGATGGAGATGTGGTCTACGCCGCTGCCGCGTTCGGTAAATCGACGGCTGATGCCGCGGCCTGGAACGCAAGCCTTCCGGCAAACCGCGTTGACGTTTGGAATACGATCAAAACTGCACCTGAAAGAGAACAGCTTGTCCGGTTTTTCGCGGCTGGCATAGTTGCGGGAAATCCGGACAAGTTCGGGTTGAAACGCGACCGGCCGATAACGGAGCTATATAGGCAGGTGATGTAGCTAAATGCTTGAAGTAACGCTGACATATCCGACACCCGAGGGCTCACGCGAGATCCGCATCGACGGCGAACGGACTTCGTTCGGTCGCGGCAGCGAGGCGGAGCACCGGTTTGACGACGACGGGCTGTCACGCCTGCACGCGACTATCTATCGTGACGGCCACCGGGTGTGGATAGTTGACGAGAATTCGTCGAACGGCACTTTTGTCAACGGCCGGAGGACCGCCCCCGCCGGCACGCCGTTAAGCAATGGCGACACGGTCAGGATCGGGCACAAAACGGATCTGAATGTTCGAATCACCGAGAAGTACGAGCCGGTGGCCGAGCCGGCGCATAACGCGAATGAGTATGATGTTCAATATGCCGTCTCTCCACCGACACCATCGGGAGCGAGCCTTGTACCGGTTGCCTTGATCGCCTGCGCAATCCTCGTCGTTAGCCTGTCGGCCGTTTTTATCGGCTACACGGTCCTGGGCAGCGGGAAGACCGAGGTTGTCCAGAACACCGACGAATATGATGATAGTGACCTCGATAAACCGGTTAAGGATACGAAACCGAGCCCGACGGCAAAAATTAACGCGACTGAGCAACGCCCGACGCCGGTCAAAACGGCCGCACCAACCGACGATCCGCCGATTGGCGGCAATGACCGTCCGCCCAGCGATATTTTGAAAGGCCGGAAATACCTTGATGTGTCCGATGCCGAAAAACGCCAGTATCTTGGCGAACGCGCGATGAAAATAGCGCAAATAATCGGCAATAACAGCAGCGAGGCCATTCCGCCCGCCGCACTGGACAAGATAAAGGCGTTTGCAGACGCCTATGCCAAACGGATCGGGGTGAAACCGCTCGGCGGCTGCAGGTTCGGCGACAACTTGCAGGCCACGTATGAGCGAGCTAGCAAGAACGCCCCTTTTATCGTTAAAGCATTTAATGAGAAAGGGACCGACCCGCGAATCGGGCTCTATCTGGCGATGATCGAATCGGAGCATTGCGTCTGCCTGCAAAGCCCGACCGGCCCGCTCGGGATGTTTCAATTTACATACGCGACCGCGAGGCTGCATTTTGAGCCGAAAGAAGGAGTGATCAAAGGAGCAACGCCGCCAAAAGGCGACCTTCGGTGCGAACCGGAACCTGCCGCACGGGCGGCGGCTTCGTATATGAAGGCCCTAACCGGCCGTTACGGCACGGGCCCGGCGAGCGTGCCGCTTGCGATCGGCAGTTATAACAGCGGCGAGGGCGGCCTTAGTTCAAATTTGACTAAGGCCCTCGAATCGAATTCGGGGCTGCCGCGCGATTTTTGGACACTGATCGCCAACGGCGACAAACTGTCAAAGCAGTTTCAATCCGAGAATTTTAAGTACGTGCCAAAGTTCTTTGCCGCCGCCATAATCGGCGAGAATCCGCAGGACTTTGGGTTGAAACTGCAGCCCCTTTCAACATACTCGAACTGAGTCGCGGGTCGCGAGCCAAGGGTGGAGAGGACGAGCAATCACCCCTCGCCCAACTCCCGACTCGGGATTCTCAACCTCTCGACTCTCGACTTACATATGCTCTGGTTGAAATTCAAGGATGAGAACGGCAAAGAGCAGCGGCTTGAGGTTGACCGTGAGGTATTTACTGTCGGGCGACACTCGGGTTGCGACCTTACGTATTCGGACAGCAGACTCTCGCGGGAGCATTTACGTTTCGAGCGGTATGGGGACGGGTTTCTTGCCTCCGATCTTGGTTCAAGCAACGGAACTACGATCAACGGCATTCAACTTGGTTCCCCGGCCGAGGTGAGGGACGGCGACGTGTTTGACTTGGGCGGTGGCCTAGAGATCGCGGTCGAGGTTACGGCGGCGGAGCCTCAAGGAGTTGACGAAACTGCCCCTGGGCCTGATCGGCCGGGAGCCAACCAACCGATCGAACCCGGCCCTTTGCCATCCGGCGCGGCCCCGGCCTATTTGCCCGAGCCGCCTCAACCCGCCGCTGGCGGCATACCGACCGCTTTTTTTATTCTTGCTCCTTTGCTTGGGATATTCGTGCTGGTTGTCGCCATCGGAGCGTTCATGCTACTCGGCGGCGGCGGGAAGGAAGTGGCTACGTATGAGGACGACTTGGGATCCACGTCGGACATTGATGACGAAGACAATGTGAAGAAGCCTGCAAATGACGACGCCTCGACGCCAAAGCCCGGCAAAGCTCCACCATCGTTTCCGACCGACACCCCCGTGATCGGCGGAACGCCGTCGCCACCAGTACCAGGCGGGAAAGAAACGCCGTCGGGCGGCGAAACAGCCAAGATCGAGCAGAACAGCGCCGCGTTCCTCAGACAGATCGCACAGAACGACCCGCGGGCTTTTCTGACGGGCGAGCAGGCGGCTAAGGTCGATGTAAAGGTGAAGCAAGTCGGCCGATCATCCGCATTGGCGGATAATTTCAATTCGGCCAGAAAAAGCGCGTCCGCGATCAAATCGCTTGCCGCGGCCAAAAACCTGAAACCTCAATTCCTTGCGGTGGCGGCGATAATAAAACTTGGGGGCAGCCGCGGCGATGTGCTGCAGGCGGCCCAAAGCGTGGCCGACGTTTATGACAAACTCGCTATTCAGATCGGCAACGAAAATTTCGATGACGCATTGCTGATGATAGCCGCCTACGATCAGGGCGCGGCCGGTGACACTATGAAGCTGCGTAATATGCTGCAATCGATCGCGGAAACGCCGGGTTCACCCGGAACCCGCGAGATCCGTTCGATCTGGTATCTGCAAAAAACCGGAAAGATAACGTCCGGCGAGTTCGACCGGGCACTGAATTTCCTTGCGGTCGGGACAATTGCGCAAAATCCCAGGGGTTTTGGCGTCAATGCGGAGACGCTCGTTCTTTAGAAACCCGATGGCGGAGCATTTATGGAAATAAAAGAATGGGTTACGGGAAACGTTGTCGTTACGGTCGGCGGTCAACCGCTCGAAATGCAGATGACCGTTCCCGCAGACCCCGTAAAGCCTCATCGCATGCTGCCTGTCTTCCAACAAATGAGCAATGTTTTGGTCGATAGAAGCGTGAGCGCCGTTGAGTCGGAAGGCAAGTCGATCTCGTGCAAAAAAGGATGCGGCGCCTGCTGCAGGCAGCCAGTCCCGCTTGCCGAGATCGAAGCTTATCAAATCGCCGAACTGGTTGACAGCTTGCCCGAACCCCGGCAGAGCGAGGTCAGGAAGCGTTTTGAGGAGGCCGCCCGGCATTTTTCAGAGATCGGCTGGTACGAACGATTGAGCGACTGCGCCGAACTCCCGAAAGAGGAACAGGAAGCTGTGGTTTTAGAATATTTTCGAGAGGGCATCGCGTGTCCGTTTCTGGTTGACGAATCTTGTTCCATTCATCAGGACCGCCCCGTCGCCTGCCGGGAGTATCTCGTTACATCTCCCGCGGAAAATTGTTCAAAGCCCTCGGCGGCGGGCGTTAAGTTGGTGAAACTGCCGATCAAGCCCTCAAAGTCCCTGCTCCACATCGGCCAGCAACGGCAGCTTCGCGGGATCAATTTTATTCCGATGACCCTTGCACTTCGATGGGCGGAAATGAACCCGGAGGACTTTCCCGAAAAAACCGGAGAAGCATGGATGGCGGATTTTTTTCAGCATTTGACGAAAAGTGAAATTCCAGAAGCCAAATCGCCTGAATGATAAGGTTATAGGAAACTATTTGGATACCTAGATGGGTTTTTCAAAAACTCCGATGATTTTTGCGACTGGAGATCATCGATCCAATATGATCCGCGATTTTACGGCCGATACTTTGCGGCTGGCAGCTTTTTGAGAGGTCTCCTGTTTACTAATCTGTGCAAGTCGTTCTAATATCTACCTCAACCGTTTATGAGCAAATACCGCAAAGTAGTCTGGAACGAAGGGATGCTGCTGACCCCGCATCACTTTCAGCAGTTCGACAATTTCCATGAAGAGCTCTTGAACTCGCGGATCAGGTCGATAATGCAATACGAATACGGCGTAATCGACCTTCAGGTAAATAATGAGGCCATCGCGAACGGTAATTTCCAGGTTACCAACTGCCGGGCGGTGCTGCCTGACGGCCTGTTCGTAAATGTTCCGGACGCCGAGGCGGTTCCCGACCTGCGACCTGTGGGCAATCACTTTGGAGTAGAAGCTGAACGGCTAGGCGTCCATCTCGCCATTCCTGCCCGAAAGATGGGCGAGGCCAATTTTCAAGCAAGCGGAGCTGCAGCCAACGGGAACCTGCGGTTTTTACAGGAAGGCTCGATGGTCAAGGACGAAACGAGCGGAACGAACGAACAGCCCATCGCTTACGCAAAGAGCAATCTGCGCCTTATCTTTGACGACGAACTGCGTGACGGATTTACGTCCGTAAAAATTGCCGAGTTGGAGCGCACGCCGACCGGCCAGCTAAAGCTTTCGGATGAATATATCCCTCCTATCTTGAAAATATCCTCCTCGATGTGGCTGGCAAGCATGCTCCGCCAGGTTGTGGAAATTCTGATCACGAAAAGCGGCAGTTTAGGCGAACAGCGGCGGACCAGTAACGCGTCGCTTGCTGATTTTACTACGTCCGAGGTCGCCGTGTTCTGGCTATTGAACACTATAAACGCTTCGATACCGACAATGGCCCATTACTTTCATTCGCCGATGCTCCACCCGGAAAAGCTCTATCTGGAAATGGCAACGCTGGTCGGCCGGCTGATGACATTTTCGATCGAAGATCACCCAAAGGACATTGTTAAATACGACCACGACGATCTCTATTTCACGTTTTTCAGCCTTTCAACACAGCTAAAGGATCTGCTGGAAACCGTTATTCCGAGCCGATGCGTGCCGATCCCGTTAGAGAAAACCCGCGATACGCTTTACGTTGGCCGCATCGATGACGAACGACTCCTGAAGGAAGCCGAGTTTTACCTGGCCGTCAAGGCACAAATGCCCGAAGCGAAACTTATGGAAGGCGTGCCGCGTGTCGTCAAGATCGCCTCGCGGGATGTTATCGATTCAGTTATCGGTTCCGCCCTGCCGGGCGTCGTCCTAACCCTGGCGAGTCCGCCGCCGGCACCGATACCGACACGCGTCGGGTTCAAATATTTCAAACTCGATACGATCGGCCCCTACTGGAATGGGATCAACGGGTCAAAGGTCGTTTCCGTTTATGTTCCGAACGACATTCCGGATGAAAAATTGGAGATGTACGCTGTAAAACCTTAGACGGTCCTTACTGCCTTTAAGATTTAAGATAATGAGCGAAACTGCTTCAAAAAATGATCTTGTAACCTTTGCCGGGCCTGTGTTCGATCTGATCCTTCGGATCAAGGCGGGGATCGTATCCCCGTCAAACGATCTAAGACAGAAGATCGCAGGGATGCTGGAGGACTTTGAGAAGCGGTCCGAAAGGTACCGTTTTAATCATAAGATCGTTCAGGTCTCAAAGTTCGCATTGGCCGCGTTTGTTGACGAGACGGTCTTAACGAATAACTTCCCGCTTAAGAATGAATGGGAAAAGAATCCGCTTCAGCTTGAGTATTTTGGCGAGCAGCTTGCCGGTAACAAGTTTTTTGAAAAACTCGAGGCAATGCTGAAGCAAACAGAGGTGACCGCCGACGCCATCGAGATCTATTACTTCTGCATGCTGCTCGGGTTCAAGGGTCGCTATGCCGTTTACGAGCACGATAAGCTGCTTGCGATAATGCAGTCCACAGCGAACGCGCTGGTAAAGGCGGGCAAGATAAAACCGGTCGAGTTGTCACCGCATTGGCTTGCGAACGACCAGCCGCCGCCGCCCGAGCAGGGCGGAATGCCGACTTGGGCAAAGATCGGAGCGGGAGCGGGCTTGGCCTTGGCTCTGATAATTTATTTAGGAATGTATGTTTTGTCGATGAAGTTCGTGCAGGATGCGGTAAGTAATCTTAACGTTGGCGGTTAGAGAGACCCTTTTTTATGAGCTGGCACGCTAGCCAATTGAAGTACGCTTTCGGCCTCGGTGGCCTGATGTCGTTTTACGGCATTGTCGCGATGATAGTCTGGCTGCTTCCGCCGGGGGCTGGCGGGAGCTATCAGTACAAGATCGTCATTATCGGCCTCGTACTACTGACTTTGCCTTTTGCATTGATAATAATGTTCGTCTCGTCGCGCCGTGCGAAAAAGAAGGCTAAAAAGGAGGCCGAGGCGGCTGAGCAAAAGGCCGCCGATATCGAGGCTCCCGGTGCCGCGCCGCCAGCTCCGGCCGCTCCGGTCGGGAATTTCGCAAGCCTCAGCAGCAGTACGGAAGAAGCGGTCCAGTTCCTCAAAACTTCGAACCTTGGCACCGGCGGCCGCGACGCCATATATTCCTTGCCTTGGTATCTTGTGGCGGGCGGTCCGCGAGCCGGGAAAAGTTCGCTTGTACTTAGTTCAAACCTAAATTTTCAGACCCTGCCAAGCCAGCGGCAGTCCGAGCAGAAATTCATTAGGCCAACCGGAAGCGTTGATTGGAGGGTCACGAGCGACGCGGTTTTTGTGGACACCGCCGGCCGCTACCAGACCGAAGGTGTCGATTCGGAAGAATGGGCGTCCCTGCTTGAAACGATTAAGAAATATCGCGGCAATCGCCCGGTCGACGGTTTTTTGCTTGTAGTGGATGCGGACACGATACTTAAATCAGATGAGCGTCAGACCGAGGAACTTGCAAAGGTCCTGCGGGCACGGCTGGATGAAACTCTTCAGCGTTTGAAGGTGCGTTTTCCGGTCTATGTCGTGTTCACGCACGCCGATTCGATCGAGGGGTTTCGCGATTCGTTTTCTAGTTCGAAGAATGAGGACAAGACGCTGGTCTGGGGCGCGACCATCCCGATCGAAAAGAGCGAGAATGCCCAGGCCCTCTTCGATGGCGAATATGAACTTCTGCATAATTCGCTAATGAAACGGCGGATCGTGCGTCTATCGGCTCCGTTTCCGGCCGTGCGTCAGCTTCGGATATTTAATTTCCCTCTGCATTTCGGCTCGGCCCGGCGTAAATTCGGCGCGTTCGTTAATGCTCTCTTCAGGCCGAATCCGTTTAGTGAAAATCCCTTCCTTCGCGGGTTCTATTTCACCGCTTCACCGGTTGCGAAGAGCGGCGGAAACGCACCGGCCTCGGTCGGCAATTCATATTTTACCGAACGCTTTTTTCGCGACGTTGTCCTTCGCGACAAAGACCTCGTCAAAACTTTTCTTGCTACCCGGCAGCGAGCGCCTATATTCGGCTGGGTGATGACCATTCTGGGCACATTGTTCGTTCTAGCCCTGCTCGCGATGGCCGGCGTCTCATTAGCCAGCAACCGCCAACTGCTGCAGGACGCTGCTGAACGCGGCCAAAGCCTTATTCAGATGGTCAGGGCCGACACCGGAAAGAATCCGCTTGATAAAAAGGAGGACGCAGTCCGCGATGAGCTGAACCAGATGGAAAACATGCGGCAGCTTCTGGCAAGGCTGGACGAATACGACGACACAAGCCCGCCATGGTATATGCGTTTCGGCCTTTATTCGGGAACAAAAATATACAAAGAGAATCTTCTGCCGATGTACCTCAGCGTGGTCGAACAGCGGTTCAAGGATCCGGCGGTCAAGAAGCTCGAAGCGGATCTGGCTAAATTTGCCGCAAGCAAACCGGTCGCAAACCCGTCCAAGTTGACCGACGACGAGGAAAAGCTGCTCGAAAAACATCTGAATCTTCTGAAGGCGTACATGATGCTTTCGGGCACCTACAAGGACCAGGCCCAGTCGAGCCATATCGTCAATATGTTGCGGGAATATTGGCTGTCCGAGTCAAAAACGCCAGCCGCCATGAGATCGGTTGCCGAACAGCAGCTTGAATTTTGGGCCAAACAGATCGGCCGCGAGGATTTCGATTTTCCGCGTATTCAGCTCAACCAAAAGCTGGTTGACGACACTCGTGCCAAACTTAAGGACTTTCCGCCCGAGTACCGCTATTTGAGCAGAAAGGTAACCGAGATCTCGAAACAGGTCGATGACACGATCGGCAAGACGACAGTTGACGCTATTCTTACCAGAAACGGCTCCGATTCGAGCTTTATGACCGGAACATGGGAAGTTCCAAGCGCCTACACCCGCCCGGGCCTGGAATTAATGAAAGAGGCCATCAAGAACGCGGACGAGGAAATGAAGAAAGACGACTGGGTCATGGGCGATGTGGGCAAGAGCAATGTCGCGGCACCATCCAAAATGTCTCAGATCGAGGACCGTTATTACCGCGATTACGCGGTGCAATGGGGCGAGTTCATTCGCAAGACGGACGTCAAGAAGTTTAACAACCGCAACGAAGCTGCGGCGGCGATCCAGGCTTTTTCACAGCCGAATTCACCGATGAAGATACTTCTGCGGGAGGTCGCGAAGAACACGAACCTTTCCGAGGAACCTGAAACCGACGGGTGGTGGCCGTGGATAAAGAGCTTTTTCGTTAGGAATCAGGGGGCCGTGGTCGGAAACACCGAGCCCGAACGGGCGTTCCGTCCGCTCTTCGACTTTGTCCCGACAAAGGAGGCAAAGGATGCGGGTATCGATAAGTATGCCTCCGAAATGAACCGGCTATTTACTTCGCTTAGCACAAAGGCGACGTCGGACAGCGCTTTGAAAAAGATCGCTGAAGAGTTTACCGGGAACGATATCGATACGCTCGAGGTAAAAAAGCGCGAAGCTCAGATCCTGACCCAGACGGCGCCTTTCAACGTCACACCTTCAAGTCAGGAAGTGGCCCTCCTTCTTCAGGAACCGATCGGCCAGCTAAAGGCGTTACTGGGCGCGGGCGGAAAGGAAGTATTGATAAAAACATGGAACGAACAGATCCTGCCCGCGGCAAAAGAGATCGAAAAAGGGTATCCGTTCGAGGCGGGCGAAACGGAGGCGGACCTCAAGAATGTGACCCTCTTCCTTGCACCGGGTGAAGGAAAGCTTTCAAAGTTCTTTGATGAAAGATTGAAGAATTACTTTGAGGAATCGAACGGCCAGTACAGGCAAAAGGAAGGCGGCGACCCACAGTTCACTGACGAGTTTGTCGCGTATCTCAACAATGCGTTCGCACTGCAGAAGGCGTTGTTTGGAACCAGTACGACACCGAAGTTCGAATATGATTTTGCCTTCCTGCCGGTCAAGGACGCGTTGATCGAAATAACGTTGGACGGGCAGAAGACGGATTCCACGGGAACCGGTTCCCTAAAAGGCACGTTCCCGGGGGCAAATGCTTCCGAAGTAGGCGTAATAATGAAGGTCGCCTCCACCGCCGGAACGGCATCTTCGTCCACGTCACAGCCTTCGGCAAATTCATCGAATTCGTCCGTCTCATCTGTAAGCGGCAATCCGTCCGGCTCATCCTCCGGCGAAATTATCGAGCAGGGGACGTGGGGTTTGTTCAGGTTCGTGGACCGTGGCGGACCAGTAAAACAGCCTGGTGGCGAGTATCTGTTGAAATACAGTATCAGCGGCAAATCGGTGACGGCGACGATCAAAGCCAGCGGCGGCGACTTGTTCGACAAGAATATGTTCCGCCGGCTGCGAGCGCCGCAGAATTTTATTAAGTAAAGCTCACCGGGGCCGGTCTTGGACAAATCTATGAATGACGCAAAACTGCACCTCGACAAAGGAAATCTGACCGCGGCGGTGGAATCGGCTTTAGGTCTGGTCAAATCCAATCCGACGGCCTATTCGGGCAGGGCTTTCCTGTTCGAGCTTTCGTTGTTTTCCGGCGATTGGGACCGGGCCGACAGGCAGCTTGACGTTATCGGTCACCAGGACGCCAACTCCGCGATCGGATCGCTTATTTTTCGGCAGAACTTATCGGCCGAACGGGACCGCTTAAAGTTTTTTGATGAAGGAAAGCGGCCCGAAACCCCCGATACGCCGACCGAGTATGTAAACGACCTTTTCACGGCCAATGATCTTGTCCGGGAAGGGAAAACCGCCGAAGCACGCGAGCTGCTCGATAAGGTAGAGGAAGAAAGGCCGGCCTATTCGTGCACGATAAACGGCGAAGGCTTCAGCGATTTTCGCGATTACAACGACCCGACGATGTGTGTATTCGAGGCGCTCATAAAAGACGTTTATGTCTGGCTGCCGTTCGATACCGTGAAAAAGATCGAATTCATGGAACGCAAATCTCTGCGCGATGTTTATTGGCCGCAGGCTGAGTTCGAATTGACGAACGGAACGAGCGGCGAGCTGTTTCTGCCATCCCTTTACGTAAATACATGGAAGAATTCGGACGATCAGATTCGCCTTGGCCGCAGCGTGGACTGGCGCGAGGCCGGGGATGATATTTACATCGGCGAAGGCGCCCGTATCTTTACTATGGATGGCAAGGACAAGCCGATACTTGATATTAAGTCGATCGAATTCAACCATGATGCAGCCTGATTTGGCAGGACAGGTGCGTTATTTCAAGATTTCGTTTAGAATAGTGTCCGTTCCCCCACAATATGGTTCTGATCGCCAACCGCTTTTGTAGCTGAGGAGAGTTGCCTGATGAGTGACGACCTGAAAATCCCTCCGGTATTTGACCTTGAAGTTCTGCTTCAACCGATTTCAGAGGAAAGTCCGTCTGGTGAGAGCCTGCGTTATGTCGGGATCTACGATGAGATCGCCGAAGCCCGACGGGCCGATGACGACCTTAGCCAGGGCGAATGGAAAACCGATCTCAAGGCGGCGGATTACGGAAAAGTGATCGACCTGTCCGTTTCCGCTTTATCAACCCGGACAAAGGACCTTCAGATCGCAGTCTGGCTTTCGGAAGCAGCGACAAGGGTGCACGGTTTTGCCGGATTTCGGGACGGTCTCATGCTGCTAAGCGGCCTTCAGGATAAATTCTGGGAGACGCTTTATCCTGAAATTGAGGACGGCGACCAGGAGGGCCGAGCAAACGCTGTTTCCTGGCTGGACATTCAATTTCCGCTGGCGCTTAGATTGATCCCGATAACCGGCGGCGCGGGTTACAGCCTCATTGATTGGGAGGATTCCCGGAAGTACGACTTTCCCGAGAGTGTCGAGCTCCTTTCCAGCGATGAGCAGATCGCCATAAACGAGCTTAAGGCCCAGGCCGAAAAGGAACGGCGCGTGACGGCTTCAATGTGGAAGGCCGAAAAGGCCCAGACGCGGAGGGCCGCCATGGAAACGATCAACTTTGTGATCGAAGAATGCTGGGCTGCGCTGGCGGAACTAAACCGTATTAACGAGGAAAGGTACGACCGGAACCAAACGCCTGGGTTTTCGAATTTAACAAAGGCCCTTGACGCTGTCCATTCGGAAGTGAAAAAGCTGCTCGAGGAAAAGCGGCTTGAGGAGCCTGACCCGGTCGAGGAAGTCGAAGAACTTTCGGGCGAGACCGGCGAAGTCACGGGCGCGAGAAACTCTTCCTCGGGAGGGGCGATCGACAGTCGTAAAGATGCCCTCAGGCGATTGGGCGAGATCGCGGCGTTTTTTCACAAGACGGAACCGCACAGCCCGGTTGCATATCTCGTTCAGAGAGCGGTGAAATGGGGAAATATGGGCCTCGAAACATGGCTGCAGGAAGTTATTAAGGACCAGTCGGTTCTTTATCAACTGCGCGAGACCCTCGGCGTGGAGGGAGGCGGCGGCTCGGATGGCGGCGTGGAATACTCGGCCCCGTCGTCGGATTCGACATTCATTGAGTAAACGAAGTGCCGAACCGCCAAGCGGCACGCCGGTCAGGGTCGGGATAGATCATTTTAATAAGCGAAAGGAGAAAAGATAATGCCGAAAAAGGAAAGTATTCAACATAAGATCGACCGCATTCGCCCGCCGAGGGTTCAAATAACTTACGACGTGGAGATCGGCGGAGCGATGGAATTAAAGGAATTACCGTTCGTCGTCGGTGTCCTCGGCGATTTCGTCGGAAAGCCCGAAGAGCCGCTTCCAGGTGTCAAACAGCGAAAGTTTGTCGAGGTTGACCGGGATAATTTCGACTTGGTCCTGGCGGGAATGAAACCGCGTTTGGCTTTCACTACCGAAAATAAGCTTCAGGATGACGGCAGCAAAATGGGCGTCGAACTGAAATTCAACAGCATCGAGGATTTCGAGCCGGACAGTGTTGTTCAACAGGTCGATCCGCTCCGAAAACTTGTCGAAGCCCGTCAAAAGTTAGCCGACCTGCTTTCAAAGATGGACGGCAATGATAAATTGGAGTCCATTTTGAACGAAGTGGTGGCGAATGCGGATCAACAAAAAGAACTAAGCGACGCTCTAGGTCTGGAAGGAAAGGAGAAATAATTTTATGGCTAGCCAAAAAGAAAAAGAAGCGGTTGTGCAAACCGCCGAAGCTGCCCCGGAAGGCAGTCTTCTGGACAAAATATTGACTGACGGCCGGATGAACCGGGACGAGTTTCAAACGGAGCGGGCGAAGGACATGATCGGCGAATTCGTCGGCCAGGTAATGGCCGGAACGCTGACCATGTCAAAAAACATGGATCTCACTATCAATTCGCGCATTGCCGAGATCGACCGCCTTATTTCCGCCCAGTTGAATGACATCATGCATCACGAAGATTTCCAGAAGCTCGAAGGTTCGTGGCGCGGACTTCATCAACTGGTAATGAACAGCGAAACAAGCACCCAGCTCAAGATCCGCGTAATGAGCGTGAACAAAAAGGACCTCCTCAAGGATTTCGAGCGGGCGCTGGAATTTGACCAGTCGGCGTTGTTTAAGAAAATTTACGAGGACGAATACGGCACCTTCGGCGGTGCCCCGTACGGTGCGTTGATCGGCGACTATGAATTCGGTAATCATCCGCAGGACATGGCACTTCTGGAAAAGATGTCGCAGGTAGCGGCGGCGGCCCATGCGCCGTTCCTAAGCGCCGCGTCCCCCGACCTTTTCGGATGGGAAACCTTCTCGGAAATGACCGAGGTTCGCGATCTTACCAAGATCTTCGACCGGCTTGAGTATGCAAAGTGGCGGAGTTTTAGAGAATCGGAAGATTCACGCTATGTCGGCCTTACTCTTCCGCACACACTGGCCCGGGTTCCCTACGGGGCGGCGACAAAACCGACGGAATCTTTCCGCTTTGAAGAAGATGTGGACGGCACCGATCACAAGAAGTATCTTTGGAGCAACGCGGCCTATGCACTCGGCACGAGGCTAACGGAAGCTTTTGCTATGCACGGTTGGTGCGTGGCGATTCGCGGCGTGGAAGGCGGCGGCCTCGTAGATGGCCTTCCCACACACACGTTTGCGACTGACGAGGGCGAAGTTGCCGAGAAGTGCCCAACCGAGGTCGCGATCACCGACCGGCGGGAAAAGGAATTTGCCGACAACGGTTTCATTCCGCTTGTACACTGCAAGGGAACGGATTACGCTGCGTTTTTCGCTACCCAATCGTGCAACAAGGCAAAGAAATATGATACCGATGCGGCAAATGCGAACGCCCGGCTATCAACTCAGCTTCAGTATCTGTTCGCGGTTTCGCGGTTTGCTCATTACCTGAAATCGATGGTCCGCGACAAGATCGGAAGCTTTATGTCACGCAAGGAAGCCGAGATTTTTCTGAACCGCTGGATAACCAACTACGTTCTTGAGAATGACGTTGCCCCCCAGGCGCAGAAGGCGAAGTATCCGCTGCGTGAGGCGAGGGTCGATGTATCGGAGGTCCCGGGCAAGCCAGGCGTGTATCGTGCGGTCGCATTTCTTCGCCCGCACTTCCAGCTTGACGAGTTGTCGGTCTCGCTGCGGCTTGTTGCCGACCTGCCGGCACCGGCGACTAAATAGGAATTGTTGCAAAATTCCGTGGCCAGACGATGCGGAAATCGGCAAAAGCGGTTGAGCGATTCGTCTAAATAGGGAAGCGGGCAACTAAGGCTCGCGCGGGGTGAGAGTCCCGGGGAGAAAAGGGGTTTTTGTAATTAGGACAAAAGTCTTAAGAGATTAAATTCGTTAGATAAGGAGCAGAGAAATAAAATGGCAACAGAAGATTTCTACTTGAAGATCACAGACATCAAAGGTGAATCCGAGTCAAAGGGGTTCGAAGAGCAAATGCAGATCCAATCGTGGTCGTTTGGAGCAAGCAACGCCGGTTCATCCGGACTAGGAACCGGCCTCGGCACGGGCAAGGTTTCCTTGCAGGACTTTAATTTTGTAATTGAAAACGGAAAAGCAAGCGTCCAGTTGTTCCTTGCTTGCTGCAAAGGCGATCACAAGGCCGAAGCGGTCTTGAGCTGCCGTAAAACGGGCGGCAGCGGAACCCCATACACCTATTATAAGGTTACGTTTAACGACCTTGTGGTTTCGTCGTTTCAAACCGGCGGCAGTGCGGGCGGGGGCCTTCCAATTGAACAGTGTTCCTTCAACTTCACGAAGATCACGCATGAATACTTCCAGCAGAAGAAGGACGGTTCGGTCTCATTGACCAACACGGTGACCTACGATACGAAGAAAGTCGAAGGCACGGGTGCCTAGTCCTTTCGGGCTTTAACAGGGGCCGATCGATTGGGAAAGGCCTATCTGGATTTCGAGTCATTTGCATATTAACCCGTCTTTTCGGCGGGTTAATATTTCTGTTTTGGAAACGGGACGATGCCACGAACAGACCATGAAGTTGCCGTCACGCCCTCGGTGCTCGACCGTCTTATCGACTACGACCCGAGAGCGTCAAGCGAAGCTCCAAAATCGCGAATAACGTCGCTAAATGAATTAAAGCAATCGGTGCGGCGCGACCTTGAATGGCTTTTTAATACCAGACACAACGGCGTTGAAATAGCGGAGACACTTGAAGAGGTAAATCACTCGGTTGCGGTTTACGGATTGCCCGACCTGACCAGCCTGAGTGCCCGGAACCCCAACGAACAGACCCGTTTGGCAAAGGCGGTTGAAACCGCGCTCCGCGTCTTTGAACCGCGCTTTATTAACGTGAAGGTCTCCATTGAAGCTAGTGACGAAACGGACCGGCAATTGAAGTTCCACATCGAGGCCTATCTCAATGTCGATCCGGCGCCCGAACCAATTAGTTTTGACACCGTCCTTGCGGTCGGCAGCGGCCACTTTGCGGTCAATCAAAATTGATCCGACGCGACAGGCAAGGTATTCCGGAATCGTCAGAATAGTTAAACTTCCTTTATGCGCGATGAACTCTTAGGGTACTACGAACGCGAGCTTATCTTCCTGCGCCGCATGGGCGCGGAATTTGCGAACAAGTATCCGAAGATCGCTGCCCGGCTGCAGCTTGATGAAGAAAAGATAGAAGACCCGCACGTCGAGCGAATGATCGAAGCGTTCGCTTTCTTAAGTGGGCGTATCGGCCTAAAGCTTGACGACGAACTACCCGAGGTCACCGAATCGTTCCTAAATCTGCTTTACCCACATTATCTTGCTCCTATTCCGTCGATGGCGATAGCCCAATTCTCATTCGGCTCGCCTGATGACAAGATAACGGCCGTGCAGAAACTGGAACGGGGCAGCAGGCTCAACTCGCGGCCGGTAGATGGAACGCCGTGCCGGTTTCAAACCTCGTATGATGTCGAACT
This sequence comes from Pyrinomonadaceae bacterium, assembly GCA_041745075.1. Taxonomy (GTDB): domain Bacteria; phylum Acidobacteriota; class Blastocatellia; order Pyrinomonadales; family Pyrinomonadaceae; genus OLB17. The sequence goes on from JBGTJP010000130.1 coordinate 31,929, forward strand.
GGCCCCGCTTGAACTGGAATCCGCGGCCCTGGAATCGAACGCACCCATGGACGCCCGCGGGAAATTTGCCGACTGTTTTATCCGAATGAGTTTCCGGTGTTTCGGCGACGCGAATCTTCACGAATACACCGTCGGCGACACGGGCCTGCCGCCTGAATCACTTCGTTTTCATATTAACGGCGACCCGCAACTGGTCTTTCCGCTTTACGAGATCATTTTCAACCATGCAACGACCGTCGAATTTCGGCCTAAAGAATCTCCGCTTGGCCAAAAAGTGTTAAAAACGCTGACCAACCTTCAGTTGAAACCGCCCGAACCAATTATCCTCCCGGCCGAGCAGGCAATAAAGCAGGTAGGTTTTACCGAGGACCAGGCGGTCCTTCCCTTCACAAAAAGATCGTTCTCAGGCTATCGTCTGCTTTCGGAATACTTCGCATTCCCGTACAAATTTCTTTTCTTTGACATTTTTGGACTGAACCAGGCGATCGCCGCCAAGTTCGGCAGCCATTTCGACATAATTATTCATTTGAAGGATGTGACGCCGCCGGTCGCTCCGGTGGTGGCCGATACTTTCCGAATGGGATGCACGCCGATAATCAATATCTTTTCACGGCTTGCCGATCCGATCTACCTTTCGCAGCAAAAATACGAATACCAGGTTGTTGCGGATGTCCATCGCCAAATGACGACTGAGATATATTCGATAGACGACGTCCTTTCGAATGATCCGCGGACGAACACGACCCGCGAATTTTCGCCCTTTTACTCGTTAAAGCATGCCTTCGGCGAACAGACGGAAAAGGCGTTTTGGTACAGCGTGCGACGCGCATCGCAGCGGCCGAACGACGAGGGCACCGAGATGTTTATGTCGCTGGTCGATATGAACTTCAATCCGCGCGTGCCGTCGGTTGATGTTTTGAACGTAAGGACGACCTGCACAAACCGCGATCTTCCTGGTCGCCTGCCATTTGGCGGAAAAGAGGGTGAGTTTGAGATCGAAGGTACGGCCCTGTTGTCACGGGTCCGGTGCCTGACAAAGCCGACCGAGACCATCAGGCCGCCGCAAAGACGGGCCGCGCAGTGGCGCTTGATCTCGCACTTGAACCTTAATTATCTGTCGCTTGTGAGCGGCGAAGAATTTGCCCCGGAAGCCTTGCAGGAGATACTGCATTTATACAATTTCAATGATTCGTCAGTGACCCGGAAACAAATACTCGGCATTACGGGGATCGAATCGCGCAAGGTCGTGAGAAAGATCGGCGGGCGGGTCGGGGCAGGGTTTGTCCGAGGAATAGAAACCACTCTGACATTTGACGAGGAGCAGTACGTCGGTAGCGGAATGTTCCTTTTCGCATGTGTGCTTGAAAGATTTCTTGGCCTTTACGCTTCATTAAATTCATTCAACCAAATGGTGATGAAAACGGAGCAGCGTGAAGACATTGTGAAACAGTTTCCCGCCCGGGCTGGCGAGCAAGACCTGTTATGACGATCAAGTTTGCGTGAGGAATCTTCTCTTCTTGGAAAGATCCTCTGTGCCTCTGTGGTGCAAAATTGGCTATGACGGATAAACCTCTAAATCAGGTCCTCATCGAGGAACCGTACCGCTTCGAGTTCTTCCAGGCAGTTAGGTTGCTCGAGAAGGTCTATCCGGAAAAGCGTGCCGTCGGCCGCAAAGCGATGCCAAATGAGGAGGTGGTGCGGTTTCGGTCCCGCATAGCACTTGATTTTCCGGCCAGCGAGATCCACGAGATCCGCGAGATATTCGACGAAAGCACTGACGAAAAAAAACTCGAGATGCTCGTTAACTTCATGGGAATGGTCGGTGTCAGCGGGGTCTTGCCGCAGCCTTATACTGACTTGATCCTCGATCGGGTACGCCACCGCGATACATCTGCCTGGGCATTTCTCGATATTTTCACGCATCGGGCAGTTTCGATGTTTTACCGGGCATGGCGAAAGTACCGGTTCCCGATCGGATATGAACGAGGCAACGACGATTTTACCGGTTATCTTTTCGATCTGATCGGCCTTGGCACAGACGGCCTCCGCGGTCGTATGAGCTTGCCGGATGAATCGCTTCTGCCGTATGCCGGCCTTATAGCGCAGAAACCGCATTCGTGTAATGCTATCGAAAATGTGTTGTCGGATTACTTTGCAACCAAAGCCAAGGTCCGCCAGTTTCACGGTCAGTGGCTTGACCTTGACAGGTCGGACTATACTAGGCTTGGAAGAAAGAACAGCATACTTGGAGAAAGCGCGATCGCGGGAACCCGCATTTGGGAACAGCAGTCGAAGTTCCGCGTTCGGCTTGGATCGCTTGATTTCGAAAAATTTCAGGCGTTTTTGCCGACCGGCTCGGCATACAAGCCGCTTCGCTCGATCGTCCGTTATATGGTTGGACTGGAATTCGATTACGACGTGCAGCTCTTGCTAAAAAAGAAGCAAGTGCCGAGTTCGATTTTGACCACTCGGGCAATGCGGCGCCCCATGCTCGGCTGGACGACCTTTTTGAAAACGAAACCGTTCAAAGCCGACGACGAACAAGTCGTACTTAGAATGGAATGACACTTATGCCCAATAAATTCTTGGGTTGCTATTAGAACAGACCTTTTTCGGGAGAACAGCTATGAACGTAAATCTTAAAAGCCTTGTAGGACGGTTAAACGATGTGTCGCGCGGAGCGCTTGAAGGTGCGGCCGGGCTTTGCCTTTCGCGGACAAATTATGATGTCGAGATCGAACATATTCTGGCAAAGCTGCTGGAGCAGGACGATACCGACCTGCATAAGATCGCGGCCCATTTTGAGGTAAATATCGACCGTTTGACCAAAGATGTCAGCACCGCGCTTGACCGCCTAAAGAGCGGCAATTCGCGGACGCCTGGCTTGAGTGACCGCATCCCAAACTGGATACAGGACGCATGGCTGCTGGCGTCGGTCGATTTCGGTTCGGCACGTGTCAGGTCCGGACATTTGGTCCTTGCACTGTTGGCCAATGATCGATTTGCACGCATCGCCCGCGAGGTCTCGAAAGAATTTGATCACATGTCCCTCGAAAAACTTCAGGCGGATCTGCCGACGATCACGGCCGATTCAGCGGAAGCCCGCGATGCCGTCGCGCTCGGTGAATCGGGCGGCGTTTCCGACGGCGCACCCGTAGCTTCGGGAGTTCCTGGAAAAACAAAGGCGCTTGATCAATACACGGAAGACCTGACGGCCAAGGCGGCCGCCGGCAAGATCGATCCTGTGCTCGGACGTGATTTTGAGGTACGGCAGATCGTGGACATTCTCACCCGCCGCCGCCAGAATAACCCTATCCTGACGGGTGAAGCGGGCGTAGGAAAAACTGCCGTGGTCGAGGGATTTGCCCTCCGCATCTCGCAGGGTGATGTACCCGATCCCCTCAAGAATGTGGCCGTACGAACCCTTGATCTTGGCCTATTACAGGCCGGTGCCGGGATAAAGGGCGAATTCGAGAATCGACTGAAATCCGTGATCGACGAGGTCAAGTCTTCGCCGCAGCCGATAATAATGTTCATCGACGAGGCACATACGATGATCGGAGCCGGAGGGGCCGCCGGACAGAACGACGCCGCCAACCTGCTCAAACCAGCCTTGGCCCGCGGTGAGCTGCGCACTATCGCGGCGACAACCTGGGCCGAATATAAAAAATATTTTGAAAAGGATGCGGCGTTAGCAAGGCGTTTTCAGGTTGTAAAGATCGAGGAACCTGACGAATTAAAAGCGATCGACATGATGCGCGGCATCGCCGACAAAATGGAAGGCCATCACAACGTCCGCATTTTGGATGAGGCGATCGTCGAATGCGTAAAACTTTCGAACCGGTATATTACCGGCCGGCAACTGCCCGATAAATCCGTCTCTGTCCTTGATACGGCCTGCGCAAAGGTTGCGATCGGACAGGGAGCGACACCTGCCTCGGTAGAAGACGCGACACGGCGAATTCAGAATTTGAGCGCCGAGATCGAAGCTCTCGAACGCGAACAGGTTACCGGTGCCGACCACGACGAGCGGCTTGCCGAGCTAACGGCGAAACGCACGGAAACAGAGGCCGAACTCGAAAAGCTTAATGAGCAGTGGGAGAAAGAAAAGGATCTGACCGGCCAGATCAGAAACATTCGTGTGAAACTGGAAATGACCCGGCTCGATGGCAAGATCGATGCGATCACGGCGGCCGAAGCCCTCAACGCACCAGAATCCGCCGCGGCGGCAACAGCCGAAACCGATGCGGTTGCGGGCGATGACTCATCCGGTACCGCTGCGGCCACAGCGCCAGAGGCCGCAACGCCGCTCGACACCGAATTTCTTAGATCCGAGTTGAAACGCCTCAACGCTGAGTTGAAACAGGTCCAGGGTGAAGATCCGCTTATGCAGCCGGTGGTAAATGGACAGTCGGTCGCCGAGGTCATTTCCGGCTGGACGGGTATTCCGATCGGCAAGATGGTGGCGGATGAGATCAACGCCGTTCTAACCCTGCACGAGACGCTTGGCGAACGGGTGCTAGGGCAGGATCACGCGCTGGAATCCATCTCGCAGAGAATTCGCACCTCGCGGGCCGGATTGACCGATCCGAAACGTCCGATCGGGGTATTCCTGCTGGTTGGAACGTCCGGCGTCGGTAAAACTGAGACGGCTCTAGCCCTTGCCGAATCGCTTTATGGCGGCGAACGCAACCTGATCACGATCAATATGAGTGAGTACCAGGAAGCCCACACGGTTTCCAGCCTGAAGGGCTCGCCTCCGGGGTACGTCGGTTATGGTGAAGGCGGTGTGCTGACCGAAGCGGTCCGGCGTAAGCCATATTCGGTGGTGCTGCTCGATGAGGTCGAAAAGGCCCACCCGGATGTGATGGAACTGTTCTTCCAGGTGTTCGACAAGGGAATGCTGGAAGACGGCGAGGGCCGCGAGATAGACTTTAAAAATTGCATTATCCTCCTCACGTCAAACGTAGGAACCGACACGATAATGAAACTCTGTGCCGATCCGGACACTAAACCCGAGCCGGACGGCCTGGTCGAAGCCGTCAAACCCGAACTGGTCAAGGCATTCAAACCCGCCTTGCTCGGCCGTATGGTCACGGTTCCTTACTATCCGATCTCGGATGATATCCTGCGGCTGATCATCAAGCTGCAGCTTGGAAAGATAAAAAATCGTATTGCCGACAATCACGGTGCGCAATTTTCCTATGACGATTCCGTCATATCTACGGTTGCCGAACGCTGTACCGACGTGGACAGCGGGGCCAGGAATGTTTACAACATTCTGACCGGAACGCTGCTGCCCGAGATGAGCGGCGAAGTGCTTTCGCGAATGGCCAGCGGCGACGGAATTAAGAGCGTACATGTGACGGTCGGCGATGGCGGTAATTTCGCCTACGATATTTCATGATCTTATGCCAATAAATGTGACAGTTTTCGACACCGGGATCGAAGGACGAACCCCTTTAGTTTCGAGTTCTTTTATCACTCTCGAGGTTGATGAAGGTACGTCCTTAAATGATTTCTTTGGAGAAATAAGGCACATTGCTAACACGCATCGCGGGATCACGAATCTTTTCCTGATAACCAAAATGGCGCGGAAAGGCGGCCAACGCGAAGAATCGGGCCTCCAGTTCGGGGCCGACGGGATTAACGAGGTGACGGTCGAACAATTCGCCGCGATCGCTGGCCTGGCGGAGCAGATCACTATTTTCGAATGTGCCAACACATTGAATTCCATCGACTTTGATCACCCGGACGTTATCACCGCTGAGCTTTCGAAAACGTACCACGGCGATGGCAACGAGCTCTACCAGGCAATCGCACAGCATTCGGGTACAAAGGTCAGCGTGTTTCGTGAATCGCGTGAATATGCGGCGGAGGCTCATAATTCGATATATTCGGGCTATGAAGTTTATTGTGAGAGCGGCCCCGTCGATTTCTCCGATTGGGAAGGGTCGATAATGCTTATCGACGAGACCGGCAATGTCTTCGATGAAATGACGAATCCGATATCGTGGCGCGATTCAAGCGGATCGATGGTCGATCCCAGATTGGAGGCGAAATTATAGACTCGCAAAAGTCCGGGTGTGAACCCGTCTAGTTTTGCGTCAGTTTTTGAATGATGGCTTGAAAAGATATGGCAACTACTCAAGATTCACGATCCCTACGAATTTCGACACCGCTCGGGAAAGATTTTCTTCTGATCAAACGGCTCAGATGCCGCGAGGGCCTGAATCAGTTGTTTCGCATTGAGGTTGAATTGCTTCACGAAGAGAATACCGCCGGCACCACGCCGACGACGGTCGATCCGACGAAGCTGCTTGGCAACCCGATGATCATCACGGCCCATCAGCCGGGCGGCGTCAAAAGACTTTTTCACGGAATATGCATTAATTTTGCGCAGGGCAGCCGGAACATCAGGTTTTCGAAATACCGTGCCGAGCTCGTTCCAAAGGTCTGGATGCTGACACAAATATTCCAGAGCCGGATCTTTCAGAACAGGACCGTGCCGCAGATTCTTGAAGAAGTCCTGGAAGGTTATGAATTCAAAAACGAGATACAAGGCGACTTCAAGGCCCGTAATTATTGTGTGCAATATCGTGAGAGCGATTGGGATTTTGCTTCCCGGCTGATGGAAGATGAAGGGATCTACCATTATTTCGAGCATACTGAGGATAATCACAAGCTGATCATGGCGAATGACCCAGGATCGCACCGGGCCTGCCCGACGCGGCCGAAGGTAACATACGCCCTGGACCGCACCGAACTAAAAGAGGACTGGATCCCGGCCATACTTTCGTGGCGCGTGGATAATAAACTACGCTCCGGCATTTACGAAACCCGCGACCATCATTTTCAACTTCCCGTGACAAATAGTCTCCTTGCGACACAAACAAGTCTTTTCGACGTTGGGAAGAATAAAGAGCTTGAGCAATATGATTGGCCGGGCGGATACGCAAAACGCTTTGACGGTATCGACGCGGGCGGAAATGAAAACACCGCGGCACTGAATCATGTTTTTGAAGATCGTGAACGCACGGTTCGAATCCGGCAGGAAGAGATCGACGTTGCCTATAAGAACATTTACGGCACATCTGACTGCTGTGCATTGAAGGCGGGATATAAGTTTGAATTGGAACATCATCCGCTTAAAGAAAACAACATCGAACACGTGCTCGTAAATGTGCAGCATGACGCGGTCCAATCGCCCAGCTATACTTCCGGCGATCCGGTCTCAAATTCCTACACGGTAAATTTTGTCTGCATTCCGCATGGCGGCCGTCGCGCTCCATTCCGCCCGTTGCGTAAAACGCCAAAACCGATCGTTCACGGAAGCCAAACGGCAACCGTGGTCGGCAATCCGGGTGACGAAATATTCACCGACAAATATGGACGGGTAAAGGTCCATTTCCACTGGGACCGCTCGACCAATAACGACGAGAAAGCGTCGGCCTGGCTCCGTGTCGGCACGCTGTTTGCGGGCAAAAAATGGGGATCCGTGTTTATCCCTCGCGTCGGCCATGAAGTAATCGTTGATTTTCTTGAAGGCGACCCGGATCAGCCGATAATCGTCGGATCGGTTTACAACGTCGAGAATATGCCGCATTACGATCTGCCGAAATATAAGACGATCTCAGGCATAAAGACACACAGCACGCCAAAATATAATGGCTTTAACGAACTGCGCTTTGAGGATAAGGCATACAAGGAACAGGTCTTTATGCATTCCCAGAAGCGTTACGACCTGCGCGCCCGCGGCTCGATGTACGAGACCTGCGGCGGCAACCGCCAGGAAGTCATCGGATGGAAAGTTAAAGACGGCGACAAGGATGATCATGGCGGAAATCTGGCGATCACCGTCGGCGGCAATTATGACCTGCACGTCGTCGGGGACCAGTTCATTGGCATTGACAAGAGCCTTTATGAAACGGTCAAATCGGACACTGCCGAATCGTACAAAGGAAATCAGCAGACATGCGTGACCGGGTCTCGCGAGCTGAATGCACGCTCGATCACCCTTGAGGCTCAGACGACTATTACGTTAAAAGTAGGCGGCAATTTTGTAATGATTCATCCCGGCGGAGTATCTATCCAGGGTAACATCGTTATGATAAACACGCCTGGTCCGCCGGCAATGCCAACCATGCCGATGCAGATAGCGGACCCGATCGACGCCGAACACGCAGACACGGGTGAGCCGGGCTACCTCGACCGCCCACGTACTGGCGGTGGAGGGGGAGGACGCCGCTGGCGTACCGAAAACGGCTATCACGCACCGGATACGTACAAGTTGAGCACGATAATGAATCAGGCCAAGCAGCTCGAGTCCGAAGGCAAGACCGCAGAGGCCGCGGCCAAAAAGCAGGAAGCTATCGACGAGGCCATCGATGCCTACGGTATCGATACGAGTAAGACAAAGAGCGTGACTTATGATCCGACGGAAACCGCCCAAGCCTCCACGGCAGAGGATGGAACCATAACGGTGGGTGACGGAGCATTTTCGGAAGGTCCGACCTTGCTTGGAACTACCCTTGGCCATGAAGCTGAAGTTCATAACAACCAGCAGGCCGAAGAAGGCAAATGGTACACGGGGCCCGAAGGAACGGCAGTTCAGGAAATTCAGGCTTATGACTACGAGCTTCAGAACTCCGACCGCTTCGGCCATTCGGAGGCGGACATCGCCGACATCCAACGACGACGGCAGGCGGAGCTCGATCAGTTAAGTCAGGAATACAAAGACCGTGTTAACGGTGACCCGCCTAACTACGACATGAAACCGGGTGACGAGAATAAATAATAATGTTAAAAGCTTTAACGGTGACCGTGTTGCTCGCGGTTTCCACAATAGGATGTTTTGACGCGGCGGCGGATCTTGAAATGGATGGTTCAACACCATCAGATTATTGGGAAATTACTGACATGAATGAATCTAAGAGCGGCGTAAAACTGGAGCTACAACAAAAACCGGCTGAGGAATCGGAAGGGCAAGTCGTCGTTACCGCAACGCTCCGCAACGACGGCAAAGGGCCCATGTGGGTCAACAAGCGCATGTTGTGGAACAACCCGAACGCAACGGCCAAGTTTCGTGAGCTCTGGTTCGAGGTGGTTGCGGTTGACGGCAAGGCCTTGCAGTTCGGATGTAAGGTCAATGCGGGCTTTTCCAAGCAAAAGGACTATACCACCCTTCAGCCGCAAGAGAATGTGACTGTGACCATCCGCCTTTCGCGGTGCTACAAATTGGACAAGGGCGGCCCGTTCAAGGTCAAGGCGTTCTACCAGGACTCCAACGCCGAAGAGCACAAAGCACCCGATGGCACGCCGCAGCTCGAAGAGATGCTTACGTCGAACGTAATCGAAATAAGACTTTAGAGACGAGGAGATCGCTTATGTTTCCAGCAGCAAGAAAAGGCGACCCCGTAACGCACGATATGCTCATCCCGAGCGGTATTATTGGCCCGCCGTTGACAGGTCCATGTCCGATGGGGCCGGTGATGATTGAGATCTTGCCTGCCGCCCACGTCCTGTGTTTGGCCATTTGTACCGGTGTGATAACCGGCGGAATCGTACACCCGCCTCCGGTTCCGCCCGCTCCGCCTGGATTTCCGATCGTTAAGGGTTCGACCTCCGTCCTTATCCATGGCATGCCCGCGGCGCGCTGGACGCCGTCGGGAGATATGGCCGCATGCGGCGTATTTCTCGGCGATCCAAAATTGGCGGCAATGCGAACCGTTCTCATTGGTGGATAACGAAGAACAATTCATTCCTTTAATACATAATTACTGCGACCGCTGGTGTGAGCGTTGTGAATTTACTGCTCGTTGCCGCGTTTATGCGATGGAAGCGGATTTTTTTGCGGGCGAAAAGGAGCTTGACAGCGAAGACTTTGCGCGAAATCTTGCCAACATACTCGCTGATGCGAAAAAGATAATGGCCGCGAAGGCAGAAGAATTCGGCATCGATGTTAACGAACTTGCCCGCGAAGAGATAGCTGAACTGAGCGAACACAAGCATGAGTCGGTAAAAGCCGACGAGCTTACAAAACTTGCCGAGAAATATGCGTGGGATGTTGCCGAGCTGTTGGATGTGAGTGAGGAATGGGCCGATGTTCCGGATGCCGAAGGCAGTATTGTTCATGAAGTCCTGGCCGTACTTCACTGGTACCGTTTCTTTATCGCCGCCAAGATCGAACGAGCTTTACATGGAATTGCTGACGACGTCGGCGACACCGACATCGACCCTGTGGCCGACCCGCAAAGCGATGCGAACGGTTCAATAAAGATCGCATTGATCGCGATCGAACGATCGATCCTTGCCTGGACCTACCTGCTTGATGAAAATACCGCCGGTCGCATCCGCCCCTTCATCCAGCTTCTCGAATTGACAAAGCGCAAGACTGAAGAAAAATTTCCCCGGGCACATGATTTCGTGCGGCCGGGGTTTGATGAGATCGAGACAGTGATGTAGTTGCGAACGCAGGCGGTCTCTCGTCTGCATGATTGCGAATCGCGAATACCCGCTTGTTATATATGACAGCCTTACGCCGCAGAAAAAACGCGGCGTTGCGGCGAGGGCGGCTGCGTCCGCCGTTCAGGGATACGTCATCTCTTCCGGTTTGACCAGCTCATCAAACTTCTCCGCCGTCAGCAGGTCAAGCTCGATCGCCGATTCCTTCAACGAGATTCCCTTCTTGTGCGCGTTTTTAGCGATCTTTGCGGCATTGTCATAACCGACATGCTGGTTCAGTGCAGTCACCAACATCAGCGAGTCCTGCAAATATTGGTCGATCTGCTCTCGGTTTAGTTCAATACCGTTGATGCAGTAATCGACAAAACCATGACACGCGTCGTGGATCAGCCGAACGGAGTGCAGAAAATTGTGGATCATCACAGGCTTAAAAACATTCAGCTCGAAATTTCCCTGCGAACCGGCAAAACCGATGGCCGCATCATTGCCAAAAACCTGAACGGCGACCATCGTCATCGCCTCGCTCTGAGTCGGGTTCACCTTGCCCGGCATTATCGAACTTCCCGGCTCGTTCTCCGGCAGCGAGATCTCGCCGATGCCGCATCGCGGGCCCGACGCCAGCCAGCGAATGTCATTGGCTATCTTCATCAGCGAACCAGCCAACGTTTTCAAAGCTCCTGAAGCAAAAACGATCTCGTCATGTGCCGACAGCGCCGCGAATTTGTTCGGGTGCGATTTGAACGGCACACCGGTCAACTCCGCTATTTTCGCCGCCGCCCGCTTGGCAAATTCAGGATGAGCATTCAGGCCTGTGCCGACCGCCGTTCCGCCGATGGCAAGATCGAGCAAACCCGGCAAAACCTGCAGCAATCGTTCAACATCCCGTGCGATCAGGTTCGCCCAGCCGCCGAACTCCTGGCCGACGGTCACCGGCGTGGCGTCCTGCAAATGCGTCCGGCCGATCTTTACCACATCGGCAAATTCATTCGCCTTAGACTCAATGGCCGACTGCACGTTCTGCACTTCTGGGATCAGCGCCATCGTTCGTTCGGCGGCGGCGATGTACATCGCCGTGGGAAACGTATCGTTCGACGATTGAGATTTATTGACGTCATCATTCGGATGAATGGGAGATTTCGAACCCATCTCGCCGCCCGCGATCTCGATAGCCCGGTTCGAGATCACTTCGTTGGCGTTCATATTCGTCTGAGTGCCCGAACCGGTCTGCCAAACACGAAGCGGAAAATGCTCGTCGAGCTTTCCTTCGATCACCTCGTCCGCCGCCCGTACGATAAGCGTCAGCTTGTCGTCCGGCAGCTTTCCCAGCTCGTTATTAACGATCGCGGCGGCCTTTTTCAGTATTCCGAGCGCACGGATGACCTCGCGCGGCATCACATCGAAACCGATATTAAAATGCTTCAGCGAACGCTGCGTCTGCGCTCCCCAATACACATTCGACGGCACCTCGATCTCGCCCATCGAATCCGTTTCGATGCGTGTTTCTGCTGCTAGTTTAATAGCTTCGGACATTGTGTTTCCTTAATGACGATATTCTGATCCAAGTCCATTTTACCCGAATTCCGATGACAATTAAACGTTGACAACCCTTCCGCTTCGCCAGTACGATATTTTTCGAGACCGCATGTCGGCCCTCCTT
>JBGTJP010000131.1:0-10028 GCA_041745075.1 Pyrinomonadaceae bacterium
CGTGGCCGGAACTTTGATAGCTGCACTCATAATTTTGTTTAGAATAGCGTAATTCCGATAATTTTGTAAGATTTTTACCGGCCGTCACATTTCGGTGAAAAAAGTGCTTGACAATCAACGTGCCGATGGTTATTCTTCAAATAAGATGAATGACCGAATGATTGACGGCATAGACGAACAAATATTGACGATATTGCAGAATGATGCACGCATTTCGAATGCCGAGATCGCTCGGCAGATCGGAATGGCCGCATCGGCGGTGCTCGAGCGGATCAGGAAGCTCGAAGAACGAGGCATCATTCGCGGCTACCGGACCGATATAGATCCGCGTGCGGTCGAGTTCGGGCTGACGGTCTTTGTGACGGTAAAGACCAGTGAATGCGGTAGTGACGCCGAGGAGGCATTTGCCGCGATCCCCGAGGTGCTGGAGGTTCACGATGTAGCGGGCGAGGACTGCTTTTTGCTCAAGATCCGCACTAAAGATACCGACGCTCTCGGCCGACTGCATCGCGAAAAGATACGGACGATCCCAAGCGTCATTAGCACGCGGACGATCGTCGTTTTAGAGACATTCAAGGAAACAAATGCTTTGCCTCTCGAAGGAATAGCAAGCAAGGGGTGACGTGATGAGCGCGGTTAGAACAGCAGATGAAAAACAAAAACTGATCTTTTTGATCGCCGCCTTTTCCGCGGTCTATATTATCTGGGGATCAACATATCTCGCGATAAAATACGCGATCGAGACGATGCCGACATTTATGATGGCCGGCGTTCGATTCCTGGTCGCCGGCGGCATTTTGTACGGAGCGGCGCGTTTGTCACGCGGGTATGAAAAGCCAAAGGCGGTTCACTGGCGGACGAGCTTTATTGTCGGAACTCTGTTGCTTGGAATCGGAAACGGCGCGGTCGTCGTGGCCGAGCACTATATTTCATCGAGCATGACCGCTTTGTTGATCGCGTCCAATCCGTTTTGGATCGTGACGCTCGGCTGGCTGTTCATGGGCCGCGGAAAGCCAAACTATAAGGTCACGCTGGGCCTGCTCACGGGATTTGTCGGCGTAGTAATGCTTATACTTGGCCATCCCGATGCAGGCGATGGCGGAGGCAATTCTCAGTGGATCGGTATCTTTATGGTCGTTATTGCAACGATAGGATGGGCGTTTGGTTCACTTTACGGCGCTACGGCACCGACGGCTAAATCCAACGTTCTCGCCGCCGGAATGCAAATGCTCGCGGGCGGCTTGGTCCTGACGGTCGTCAGCGCGATAGCCGGTGAATGGCGGACGTTTGATCCACAAGCCGTTTCGTCCACGTCGTGGATCGCTCTTGCATACCTTATTTTTGTCGGAGCTTTAGTGGCGTACACTGCGTACAGCTGGCTCATGCAGAATGCATCCCCATCAGCAGTTTCTACCTATGCATACGTGAATCCCGTCGTAGCCGTCTTTCTCGGCTGGGCGATCGCAGGCGAATCATTAACGGCGGCAATGCTTGCGGGTGCAGCCGTGATCGTCGTCTCGGTAATGCTCGTCACTGCGAACAACAAAAGGAAACTTCAGACTCAAGAAGTCGAGATACATGAATCGCTGACGCCGACTGGCAAACCCGCATCGGCAACAGCCTGAAAACAAAGGGGAAACATGTCAACAGGAACATACAAAGCAACAGTTCAGTACGCCGGCGACGACTTCTTCATCGGCACACCACCGAGCGGGCACGCTCAACTCATGGACGCTAACAGCGAACGCAAGGCCGCACCGACACCGCTTGAGAATCTGCTCGTGGCCGTGGCTGGTTGTACGGCGTTCGACGTGCAGTCGATCCTAAAGAAAAAGCGTCAGGACGTGACCGAATACCGTGTCGAGATCGAAGGAACGCGGCGCGAAGAAATGCCTAAGGCGTTCATCAAATTTCACATAAAACACATCGTCCACGGCCGCAACATTTCGGAAAAGGCTGTCGCCGATGCTATCAGGCTGTCGGACGAAACGTACTGCTCGGTCGCCGCCACAGTCCGCCCGACTGCTGAGATAACAACTAGCTTCAAAATAGTCGATATGTCAGATGCCGGAGCATCAGTTGCGGAAGCCAGCAAGGCGTAATATGGCCGGGCTTTCGCCGATACCTTGTTTCAGGTAAAGTGTCTCTGTCCAAAAAAACTCGCTTTACTTACTTTTCTTATGCAACCGCAAACCGATAATACGATCACAATTGAAGACATTCGCTCCCAGTTTCCTGCTCTCGGACGCATTCACAATGGCCACGCGGTCGCCTATTTTGACGGCCCCGGCGGAACACAAGTTCCGCGATCCGTCGTGGAGGCGATGAATGACTACCTTTACAATCACAACGCAAACACACACTGGGGTTACCCAACAAGCGACGAAACGGATCAATTGATCGACGACGCGCGAGCTGCGTTTGCCGATTTTCTAAATGCCTCGCCGGATGAGATCGTCTTTGGACAAAACATGTCATCTCTGACATTTCACCTCGCCCGAGCCCTAGGACGGCAGTTCAGCGAAGGCGACGAGATCGTAGTCACCGAACTCGATCACCACGCAAATGTCGATACATGGCGTTCGCTTGAAAAGGAGCGCGGGATCGGCATTCGTGTGTTGCCGATGAATATTGAGACCGGTCAGCTCGAGATGGATGATCTACCCGGACTGCTGAATGAAAGAACGAAAGTTGTCGCCATCGGCGCGGCATCGAACGCGATCGGCACGATCAATGAGATAACAGCGGCCTGCAAGCTCGCCGCGGAAGCGGGTGCTATAAGCTTTGTCGATGCGGTTCATTTTGCTCCGCATCAATTGATCGACGTACGGTCGATCGGCTGCGATTTCCTTGCATGTTCAGCCTATAAGTTTTACGGCCCGCACATCGGCATCCTTTACGGCCGCAAGGAACTTTTAGAATCGATCGATTTTCCAAAATTGCGGCCGGCTCCTGACAGTTCCCCCGAAAAAGTCGAAACCGGTACGCAGAGCCATGAATCCATCGTCGGAGCGGAGGCGGCGGTCGATTTCATAGCTTCGCTCGGCTGCGGCCCATCACGGCGCGAAAGGCTCGCATCCGCCTTTCCTGGAATGCATGCGAACGAAGTGGAATTGACACGAGCTCTATGGAACGGGTTAGCTTTGATCGATGGCATTCGCCTTTACGGCCCGGGGCTGGATCGCGACCGGACTTCTCTTGTATCTCTAACCGTCGGCGATCATCCGTCGGAAATCGTCAGCAAGGCACTTGTCGAAAAAGGGATATTTGCTTCGCATGGCGATTTTTATGCCACGACCGTTGTTGAAAGATTAGGTGTTGAGAAACAGGGTTTGCTGCGGGTCGGTTGTTCTGTTTACACAACGAGGGATGAAATTGAGCGCTTGCTGGAAGGGGTGCGAGATTTTGTCACCGCACATCGCTGAAGACTGAGGTAAGGCGTTCGAACAGAGTTGGCGTCCGGACCGGCCTGAGGGCAACATTCGGCCCATCCGCCGGCCTGTCAACATCTCTAATTAGGATGAGATCGTTGTTGGTATTACCGCGGGATATTAGCAGGTCTTTTCCGTCGGCGCTCCAAGCAAAGTTAAAGATCTTGCCGGACTTGAAATCGGTGATCTGCGTAGGAGCGGAACCATCCACCGGCTGCCTCCAGATGTTTTGTGCGCCGCCGCGGTTCGTGGAAACGCTCAACGTTTTGCTGTCCGGCGACCACGTGAACTGGTTTATCAGGTTGAACTCAACCTCGCCCTCTACTTTGCCAAAACGGTCGTCCTCAATGGTCGCGATCAGCAATTTCTTCTGGAACGATCGGACATCGTATGTCGTAAAAGCAAGCCGTTTACCATCGGGCGAGATCCGCGGCTGAAAGACGCTCCATTTATCGGCCGAGTAAAACGGTTCGACCGGGCCGCCGGCGACAGGTACCTTCATCAACGAGAATCGTTCGTCCTCGCCGGACTTTCGCTGGAAGATGACAAGTTTGCCGTCCGGCGTTAGCTGTGGATTAAAATCCACATGATCGGGGTGCTCATCGGTCAGGCGAACGGCGTTGGTCCCGTCCGCATCTATCCGCCAAATTCCTGACGATTTATCTTTCCGCAAATTGAAGATAACGTACCTGCCGTCCGGCGTGGCGGCCGGCGAAGCCGAAAATCCAGGCTCTACAAGAAGGGCACGTGAGTTCTTGCCGTCGTCGTCCGAGATCCAAAGGTCGGATTCCTTGCCTTCATTTCGAGTAAAAAGCAATTTGCCATCGCGCCTTTGCGATAGGCCAAGCATACCCTCCAAATTGCGCGATTCACTTGTAAGCTGTGTATTTTTCTTTGTTGCCGGCGAATACCTCCAGACCGATGAGAGCGTATCGCCCTTGATCGTCGCGATATTCCGGCCGTCCGCCGAAACGCTTAGTTCCAGGTAATCGTTAAAGTCGTTCGTAATCTGTTCGATCTCACCCGACGGATAGGCTGCCCGCCATATCTGGTTCGGGCCGTTCTGATTCTCCCGACCGGAAAACATAAAGCCGGAACCGTCCGCAAACCATACTACGTTCGAGATAAAAAAGAACTCTCGGCCATTAAGCGGCCTGACCTTCTTATCGTAAATGAGTATCTCGACAACATCGGTTTTCGTCACGAAGCCGCTTTGCCGCTTCCCCGCACCGGCCAGGATCGTTCGCCCATCCGGCGACCACGCAAGCCGGTTGCCGAAGAAATTGTACGGTGTCTCTCTGTTCGAAATAAGCGGCTCGAGTGCAAGTGTCACGGCATCGGCGACAAAGATCACATCTTCATTCGGTTCAGACCTATGCCTCATAAACGCGAACCGCTTGCCGTCGGGCGAAAATGTAACCGTGCTGTCAACGTCCTCGATCAACTTTTTCGGCGTCCCTCCAAGCGTCGGGACCTGGTAAAGAGTATTGATCGCAAAATCGGTGCTGGTCTGGCAATAAAAGATGTAATCGCCGGTCGGCGAGAAGGTCACTGACTCCAGATTCAGATTTGTCGGCTGCACAACGGTAACGATGCTGTCCGTCGCTATCTGGCGAACCACGAGGCTGCGACTTCCGTAATCTCCGGAAACATATGCCAGGTATTTCCCGTCCGGCGAGATGGCCGGCAAAAGAACGCGGCCGTCGGTATTGATCCGGGAAATTTGCGGTCGTACGAACGCTGCCGCGGCCAGCGGCCTTTCGGCGATGCCCCAGCTATAGAATACAAAACCGCCAAGCAGCAGCAGAACGATCGCAAGCACGGGTGCCGCAAACCATGCTGACCGCAAACGGCTTTCCCGGACCGAACGCCTTGAGTGATAAGAGGTGACAGTAGCCGTGTAATCGGTTGGATGATTTCCGCTGATCGTCCGGTGGATGATCGTCGGATTTTCGCTAAAATTCGGAGACGATGTCACATGGGCCGCACGGTTTCCGCTATTCGAATGCTCGATGTCGCTAAGCAGATCTTTAACATCAAGTGCAAAGTCCTTGACACTTTGGTAGCGTTCGTCGCGGTCCTTTTGAAGGGACTTCCGGATGATCCGCTGAAGTTCCTGCGGTGCATTTGGCAGAAGATTCCCGATCGGCTCGGGGTCCTTGTAGATAACAGCCGCCAGCGTGTCGGCGGTCGTTTCGCCGCCAAACGGTACGGTGCCGGTCAGCATTTCGTAGAGCACCACGCCAAGGCTCCAGATATCGGTACGCCCGTCCACTTCCTGCCCGCGGGACTGCTCCGGCGACATGTAGCGGGCACTGCCCATTACCGTTCCCGGCACGGTCCGGTTGCTCGTCGAATCGCCGGACATTATGATCTGCTCGTTTGGTTTGGCCAGGCCGAAATCGAGAACCTTCACGATCGAATCGCGGCGGACCATTATGTTCTCGGGTTTGATATCGCGATGGACGATGTCGGCCGCGTGAGCGGCGACCAATGCGTTCGCCGTCTGTTCGGTTATTCGCAGGACACGCGGCAGCGTCATCGATTCCTGTTTGATGACCTCGCGAAGCGTACGGCCATCGACATACTCGGTCGCGAGAAAGCTGCCGTTCTCGTCCTCGTCTATCTCATAGATAGTAATGATGTTCGGGTGATTAAGCGCGGAAACGACACGGGCTTCTTGTCGAAAGCGGGCCTTTCGGTCGGCATCGGTCGTAAACTCGCTGGGCAGGAGCTTTATCGCAACACTCCGTCCAAGTTCAGCGTCGTGGGCCGCATAGACTTCGCCCATGCCGCCTTCGCCGATCTTCGACCGGATCTCGTATTTCCCAAGCTGTTGACCTGTAAGCATTTCCCAATTCTTAAGACACGTCTCCCTATAAAGTAAACACCGTATTGCACGCTTTTATAACAAAATTGTTGCGTGAATACGGTGTCAAAGAACTATGACCATTAATAAGAACGCGTCAGCCGGACAAAAAGTTTTCAATAACTTTGTAGCTGGCTTCGATCGCGTCATTCAATTTTTCGAACTCCGGGCCGCCGCCTTCGGCCATATCGGGTCGGCCGCCGCCTTTGCCGCCGAGAAGGGGTACGATCTCTCTTACAACATTCCCGGCCTTGACCTTTTCTTTAAGATCATCGGAAACGCGGACGATGATACCTGCTTTTCCTTCTTCGCTTCGGCCGAGCACGACGATGCCCGATTTCAATCTTGCGAGCAGCGTATCCGAAAGCTGTCTCATTCCGTTTGGATCTAGACCCTCGACAATTCTCGTGAGGACCTTTACCCCATTAACTTCTTTCGTCCCATCATTGAGCGTGAGCTTGGCGTCGTGCCCAGTTACAACTAACGATCCAGGTTCCGCCTGCAATGTATAAGTCTTTAGCCTGAGAGCATCTAGCTCCTTACGTGTCCGCTTTAATTCGTCCTGAAGCCGTTCGATCGCGTTTGGCAGTTGATCACGCTGTGTTTTCAAAACATCAAGGCTCCGGTCGATCAGCACCTCGTCCTCGCGGAACCGCTCAAAGGCGTCAAAACCGGTAATTGCTCTGATGCGTCGAACGCCGGATGCGATAGCCTCGTCCGACGTGATCTTAAAACTGCCGATGTCACCCGTCGCCCGAACGTGCGTGCCGCCGCACAGCTCCATCGAAAATTTGCCGTCGCCGACGCTCAATACGCGTACGTCCGACCCATATTTTTCACCAAACATCGCCACCGCGCCGCTTCGCATCGCGTCTTCGATAGCCATCATGTTCGTTGTCACCGTTTCGTTTTGCAGAATGTAACGGTTCACGAGGTCTTCGACTTCCTTGAGCTCGGCATCGTTCATCGGCTGATAATGCGAGAAATCGAACCGCAAGTAATTCGGTGCGACCACCGACCCTGCCTGCTTTACATGCGTACCCAAAACTTCTTTTAGAGCAGCATGAAGGAGGTGCGTAGCCGTGTGATTTCGCCGTGTTGCGTCACGCCTTTCGACATCTACGATCGCCGAGACTTGATCGCCAACTTTGATCGAGCCCTTTTCAACCTTGACCTTGTGAATGATCAGGCCCGCGACCGGCGAGTAGGTGTCGGAAACGGTTGCCCGAAACTCCCCTGGGGTCGCAAGAGCGGTGGCAGCTACACCGACAAGAAGCCCCACGTCACCTACTTGTCCGCCCGACTCGGCATAGAAAGGCGTCCGATCCAAAACTAAGCTCGCCTTTGAGCCTTCGGCAAGTTCATCGGTACGTTCCTCTTCGTAAAATGCGGCGAGAACTTTAGTGTCTTCAATTCGGGTAGTTTCGTAGCCCATGAACTGATTTTGACCCGCCTCGTCGGCCAACTCTTTATAAAAACCACCTAGGCTACGCGATGTCGCAGAAATTTCATTGTCTGAACGGTTCTTTGGATACTGAAGTTCTTTGTGATGAATACTAAATGAAGAATCAAATTCATCTTCGGCTTCCCAAAAACCAAAGCCCTTTTGTTCAAGAACAACTCTTATGAGATCCGATGGAACTCCGAAAGTGTCGTAGATTCTCGCTAACTCCACGAAATCGATAAAACCGCTCCTCATCTCGGAGCCTTTCGCCGCAATCAGTTCATCAACCTTTTTCAACCCTACCGTCAACGTATTCCCAAACCTCTCCTCCTCCAGCCGCACAATTTTGCCAATAAAATCCCGCTGCGTCGTGAGTTCGGGGTAAGCGGCCGAGAAATTATCAACTACCTGATCGCACACCTTGAAAAAGAAAGCATCATTCAGGCCGAGATGCTCGCGGCCGTGATAGATGGCGCGGCGCATTATCTTGCGGAGTACGTAATTGCGGCCTTCGTTGCCGGGCAGGATGCCGTCGGCGATGGCAAAAGCCGTCGCCCGTGCGTGGTCGGCAATGACCCGGCAGGCAAATTGTTGAGTTTCAGACATTTCTTCGTAAACGCTCATCACGTTTCTATTGTATAACGTCTTCGCCGGGAACGCAGTAGTGGCTGGGAACGCAGGCGCCCTCGCCTGCATGAGTGCGAAGCACGAACAACCGCCGGTTAATCGACAATTCGGCATACCACGGGTGGACGCCGCAAAACACGCGGCGTTGCAGGCGAGGGCGCCTGCGCTCCCAGGTTGTAAAAATCCAAGCCGCTAATTATCATCGTCGAAGCTATTTCCTAATAAACAGTTGAGGTAACCAAATGAACGTGTCGTCGTTGACCGCCGCCTTCGCTTTGCTGTTTTTCGTTTGTCCGATCGTGATGAATGCACAGACCGTTAAAACCGACGCCAAATTCTCGAAGTTCAAAGAGACGTACCGAAAAGAACTTGCCGATGCGGGCATTGTCGGCAGCAGCTTCGTTTTTCTCAAGGACAACAAGATCGTGTTCGAAGATCACGTTGGCTCGGCGAACCTTGAGAAAAGCCAGGCGGTCGATGCGGACACGATCTATCACTGGGCGTCGAACACAAAGCCTTTCACCGGCATTGCAATAATGCAGCTTCGCGACCGGGGCCTGCTCAAATTGGACGATCCCGTAACGAAGTACGTGCCCGAGATCCGTGCGATCCACAACAAGTTCGGTTCAATGGACGACATCACCATCCGCCATCTGATGACGCATTCGGGCGGTTTTCGTAACGGAACCTGGCCGTGGGGAAGCGGCAAGGAATGGGAGCCGTTCGAGCCGACCGAATGGTCGCAGCTTGTCGCGATGTTCCCTTACACCGAAGTGCTGTTTAAACCCGGCAGCAAATTCAGCTATTCGAATCCGGCGATAATTTACCTCGGCCGGATAATCGAAAAGCTGTCCGGCGACCCGTACGAAGCGTATATTGACAAGAACATCCTTCGCCCGCTGGAGATGCACCGAAGCTATTTCGACACCTCGCCGCCGCATCTGTTGAAACACCGCTCGCACAGCTACTACATCAGCGACGGCAAACGTACCGAAGGCCGTTTTGATGCCAATACCGGCATCACGGTCGCGAATAGCGGACTGAATTCGCCGATCTCGGATATGGTCAAATATCTCAACTTCCTGACCGGCGATCCGTCTAAGCGGAGGGATCATGACCTTGTTCTCAAACGCTCATCGCTCGAAGAAATGGGGCAGCCGCAATTGCCGACGACCGTCGATGCAAACGGCAACAGCGGCTTTACCACCGACATCGGCCTGATCTATTTCCTAAACCGCCGCGATAATCGCATCTTCCTCGGCCATGGCGGCGATCAGAACGGGTTTATCAGCTACATCGATCTTGAGCCCGCAGCCCGTTCCGCTTCAATAATTGTAATCAATACGGATGTTTCCTATCCGCCCAATACACCGGCTGAAAACACAGTGTACGGCAGGCTCAGAAACGCCGTCAGGGCCTTATACTGATTTCCGGGTTTGTCCCAAGCGAACTCTGCACACCGGGTAATGACGTTCCGGACAAGGCCGATGGTTGACACCGCGGAAGCCGCGGTGTTGCAGGCGAGGGCGCCTGCGTTCCCAGGGCTACTGGCTGATCGCGTTGAAGAGCAGCGGGAACGTCGCAAGGCTTTGGCCGCGGTATTGGGGACGGAAGCCGAATAATATTATTTTGCCTTTGCCCATTGTTATCTCGACCA
>JBGTJP010000132.1:0-19974 GCA_041745075.1 Pyrinomonadaceae bacterium
CTTTCGAAAAACAAAACATATACTCAAAGCATTGCCGGTAACGCTTACCGCAATCGCTCGGGATCGGGTTATTCTTCGCGTAGATCATCGTATCGTGAACGCGAAAACCGGCATCCTTAAAGGCAAATGCGTGCTTGAAGCTCGAAAGCGTCTCATCGCCGTTTACCGTCCGGTCGCCGACGACCCAAATGACCACCCCGCCGGGCTTTGTCTTGGCGAAAAGCCCGCTCGCAATTTCCTCGACCGGAAAATGATATCCGTTGTAATCGCGCAGGTCGTCGTAAGGGGGGCTGGTGATCGTCATGTCGAGATGATCGTCCGGCATCCGGCGAAGCGTTTCAATGCAATTTTCGTGGTAGATCTTCCCGTGTTCGATCATTCTTTTCCTAAAATTTGGCGGCAGTCATCGTCCTCTGCCATCTGAGGTTCTGTGCAAGGAGGTTCAAACGGTTCCGGTCGGCATCGGAGCATTTGACCCTCAGTTCTTCGATAATCGCCTCTAATAGCGGCAGCCCGAGTGGTCCGGCTTGCGAAAGGACCTGAGAATAGTAACGCAGTCCGATCCCGTTGTCGCCACCGTGAAAACGCGATATATCATCAGCTTCAAGCAGGCTCACATCCGTCCCGGCGGGTATGACGCCACGGGGAATTCCGTGAACGCCCTTTCCGTCCGCATCCAACGTTCCGAGCAGCAGTATGCCGATCAGAATGCCCTGCTCATTGAGAAAATCGGGCGAAAACGATTCCAATGAGGGCTTTGGGCTGAGCCTTGGCCCAAAATTGGCGTATTCCGGATTTATGAGCTGAGAATCATAGATTATCCCAACAAGCTTTCCGGCGTTTGAGTCGATGCCTACAAATTGGGCAAAACCATATGAATCCGGCGGCGGCGGATCCGCCGCGTCGAGTTCGTCGATTATCCTGCCGACATAATCAACGTGCGAATTCGAACTGACTATCTTTGCTATTCGCATAAGAAGTTTGCCACAGAGTTCGCAGAGGAGTGAACCTATTGGATTCACAGATTCTCGTCCTTTCTTTGACGTTTTCTTTGCGTCCTTTGCGACTTTGCGTGAAATGAAATTTTTCTAACGCAAAGTCGCAAAGAACGCAAAGCGAAGACAAGTAAGAAAAAAAGCCTTAAAAAATCTCTCTATGTTCTGTGTGGCTGATCACCGCCTCCGCGCCTTGCTGGCGTTTTTTCTTGACACGCTGAAATCCAGTTTTTCACGACTTGCAAAGTCCTGTAAAGCACGGAAGAAAATATCGCGGTCGATGTTTGAGATGACGGCGGCCTGGTCCGCCGCTTCGAGCGGATACGGATAGCCGAGGCCGACTATGCATTCCGCCCTTACGACATCGATAAGTTCGTCCAGCAAACCGTCGTCATAGATCCACGAAGGGATGTCGAGCCGGGCCGGTGCATCGTCCGCGGTGGTCTGAAGATAGCTAAACCCGACCAGTGCCCGACCCGACTCGGCGTCATTATATTCGGCAAGCCCACTCCGCCGCGAATAGAAAAAACGCGTCCGGTCGCCCCAATGCGGCAATAGCCTCCCGGACCTTTCATTTTTTCGGCTGAGCAATGCCGCGTCATACACCGTACCCTTGGCGGAAATGGCTCCGCCGCCAAAATGGCTGAGCATCGTAACAAGATCGCGTGCGAAACTTCGGTCTATGTAGCCAATAATGGGCACGCGCACGTCACGCGAATGACGGACAAGATTGACCATCGTTTGGACATAGGCCTTTTGCAGTGTCGTCCGCGGCAGCGAAAATGAGACGAGCAGAGTTCCGTCAAAAAAGGCGAGCGGCATTCGTTCGCCGCGTTCCCGCCAGCCCTTGTGTTTCGAAAGGAATTCGCCGGCCCGCTCGGCCTCGGCGTGAAACCGCCGCTCGCCGACGCGTGTCGATGGGTCGAACGGCTCGCTCTGATCCTTTAGCAGGTCCTTCGGAGTCAAAAGCTCGAACGTCGCATTTTTTTCGTGAGGCCGCGCGCCCTCATGCGGGTTTTCAAACCAGCCGATCTGCACGGCCCCGATCGGCAAGGTCGTTTCTTTTTCAGCGTAAAGCTGGCTGCCGTCAGCCGCAAATGTCGTTCGTTTATCCAAAACATCGGCGGCCCATTCGCGGGCGGCTTCGTGATTTGTCCAACTGATGCCGAATGGAACGGCGATCGAGCCTTTTTCGGCGGCCTCAGCCGGAAGAGCACCGCTGTCATCCGCACCGCCAAGCCGCTCCGCGATCTCGTCGGCAGACGCGTTCGCAAAACGGCCGAGAGCGTCGATATAGCCGCCCGTCTCGGCCGCGTGTTCGCGCAGGTCATCGGCAAGATCGTCGCGCTTGCGGTCGAATTCATCGAAAAGTTTTTCTCGAAAGAGCATATTCGATGAAGGGCGTTTTCCTAGCTGCCAGGCTTTTCCGGTTTCAGTCCGCTGTAGCCGTCCACCTGAAACCGCCATTTCGAATCCTTGTCCTTAACGGCAACCACCACGAACTTGCCCTGTCCCGAACCCATTTGTTTGCCATCCTTAAAAATCCGCAGCGTATAGATCCCGACGTCGTATCCCAGATCCTTGCCGACTTTTCGCTGGAGTATCCTGAAAGAGATCGTCATATTTCGGCCATCAGCTTTCGTCGACTCGAAAAACTCGCGAAATGATCGCTGAATATCTTCGCGGCCTGTCATGACGTCTTGGTCGGGAACAAGATAGGCCGCATTTTCGGTATAAAGACGGGCCACCATCTCAAAGTTCAAGGTCCTGTAAGATTCGCTGAAATTGCGATAAATTTCGTCGATCGCAGAGTGCGGCTTTACCCCGGCGTCCCGCGACAATTCGCCTTCCTGGCCGTACCCCGGCAGACATGTCGAGACCAGAAGAAAGGTGACTAAGAATAATTTCGTGATCATAATGTCCTCGTTAGACCGAATCCCATTTCTCAATAAATCGCGTCAGGTGGCCGGCGTCTTCGCGCTCGGCCTCCCCCTCGATAAATTCGCGGAAATCGTCCTGCTCGGTTATGTATTCTTCTTCGGAAAGCTTGCCCGTGAAGTTAACGACCCGCTGCCAAACAAGATAGGTGTTGAGGGCGTCGATCTGATTATATTCGATGATCTCCTTGAGCTTGCCATCGAGCCATAGATCGACCACATGGGCACCGTCGATATCGATCTTGCCGGGAAAACCGCACAAGCGCGCGATCGAGTTCAATGTCGGTTTCATCGAATTGGGTGAAAGGAGTTTGATGATGTCGAGATGTGCTTCGCTGAATTTATCGAAATAATCGCGCCCTTCCCACGGTTTGCCAGGCCGCAAACTAAATTTGTCAGCCCGTACTTCGTTTATCAAACCGCGCTGGATGAGCACCTGCAGATCGGATTCAATAGAATTAAATCCGACAAGCTGCGGGCTCCGCTCGCCGACCATATAAAGAAAGCGTTCGATTATCTCGCGCTCATCCGAACGCGTTTCTTCAACCGGCAGTTTTGGCAGCGAATGCAGGCCGAATTCGATGTGCCGCTCGCCCTCGCGATACACAACCCGCCGCGACAAAAAAGCTATCGAGACGACCCGCGAAAACAAGTACTTTACAAAAGGCCGCGGACAATTCTCGTCGTGATACCCGCTTGTCTCACGCCAAATGCGTTCCATCGCCTCCAACTCCGAGGTCTCGGGCGGTAGATCAAAGCACCGTATCGCCCCCGCCGCGTCCGGCACCCATTCCAGGTCAAAGAACAGCGTGGGTTCGTGAATCTCACTTTTCAACATCTGGCGATGAGTTTAACACGCGAAAAACATTCACGAAAATTTCCAATTCTGGCGCCCAATCTTTACTTAGACTTCTTTAGGGTTGCTGAATCAAAAATGTAATATTGCTGATCTGCAGACAAGACAAACAGTTTTTTCCCGTCGGGGCTGAAGGTTGAATAAACCACATCACCGGCAAAAGCTAGCTCGTTGACCTTGTCCCCGTCTTCAAGACTATAGATCGAAAGCTGCCCCGGCACATTTTCGACGACTACTATTCCATCATGAGGATTGATTGCTGCGTTCTCGCCAAAGAAACGATATTTTAGCTCGCCATCTTTTAATGAGTACATTAACACTCGATCCTCGGAATCTATCACTGTTATCCAATCGCCCTTTGAAAACACTCGCTCAATGGAAAACGAACCTTCGCCGGTCTCTATCAGCGTTTGCCCTTTTAGAGTTCCGTTTGTATTGTCCACTACTTGGATGAGGTAATCGCCGTCCCTCTCTCCGAGTGCCTTCAACCTTTGCGACAGGTCAGGATGCTTCCCAATCTCTTCTTTAGCCGTTTTAGCCGTTACCCGCCAATACAAAACCGCTGAATCGCCTGTTGGGTCAAATTGATAGGTCGGAGGTTCATTTGCATAATATTTTGACCATAGTCGTGCTCCGGTACGTATGTCGTCAACTTCCAGGGTTCCGTCACTTTCAAGGAGGCGCCGAATGTCAAAGAAACTTCGACCAAAAAATAGCGGAATGGTTGTTTGAGTTCCGGCCGTTCTACTCCCGGGTCCGTCTTCGCTGGAACCTTTGCTAGCCGCCCGTTTTGCGGCGGCTTCCTTCATACGCTTTTCGGTTTCCTCCTGGCGTTTTG
The DNA here is from genome assembly GCA_041745075.1 of Pyrinomonadaceae bacterium. Classification (GTDB taxonomy): domain Bacteria; phylum Acidobacteriota; class Blastocatellia; order Pyrinomonadales; family Pyrinomonadaceae; genus OLB17. Next base: position 4,627 of record JBGTJP010000132.1, read on the forward strand.
TTCGGAATCGAACAAGGTATTTGCCATACTGGCGGGAACCTGCCGGAGGGTTCACCTCCAATCGGCCCGCGACATTTTTGATCGGGTCGATCATTCCGATCGCGCGCTTTTCGCCTTCGAACGACGGTAGGTCGGTATAAATACCGCCGTCGCCGTCGAAATATGACCCTGAAAAACCGCGTAGATAGACTTTCATCGAGCCATTCCGCAGGTCCCAGACGGCCCCCCGCGATCGTTCCGAAAGTACCAGCCAGTTGGTGTCGGATGAAACTCCGACGGTCCTTGGCGAACTAAAGTTGCTCTTCGGCAGCGTAACGTTGGCGATCTCATCCATCTTTGAAGTAGCCTTGTCGTACCTAAAAAGCCCGACTACTCCGTCCTTGCTTTCCGAAACAAAAAATTCCCCGAAGCCGTCCATGGCAGTTGTCTTGTTGTTCGCGATAAATTTCTTTTCTCCAATGTCGTAAACTCCAACGGGATTTGACGATGTCGGGCGGACAAATAAATAATCCCCGGAAAAGGGACGAGAGAATGAATTGGCGCCGAGAAGGAACTTCTCGACCCGTTCTCCGCTCGGAAACATAAATATTCCGGACTTATCCTGATCGGACGCATGCTGCCCTATGATCTTATCGTTTGAATAGAAGGCGCAAGGCATCGCAACGATCTTCTTAAGGTCCCCACCAAGTTTGACCTCGGTACGTTCCGTCAAGTCAAATGCAAATGTTTTCTGATCTCGCGACGCCATAAGCGACGGGATCTGCATTACAGTCGACCCAACGATTCGCCAGACGCGGGAGACCACACCGCCGAGAAAGTATCGGCCATCGGGAGAAAATTCCATCTGCAATGCATCAATTTCCTTATCGCCGCTCTCATTCAGTCGCTTGGACCAACCGACCGCCTCAAAATAGTCCGGCACATGGAATTTCTCTTTCTTAGCGACCGACTCGTTTGTACCCACATCAATGAGTTCAAGATTTGCATTTGTTGAGTAACAGGCTAATGTGTTCCCGTCCCTTGAGATCTCACTCTGCCAGCAGCGTCCCCGGACATAGACCTCGCGCGCGAGAAGCGGTTTTCGTGTTTCAAGATCCCACTTCTCGACCCGGAGTCCGTATGTACTGAAGACCACACTTTTGGAGTCGGGTGAAAATTTCGCCGGTTTCGCATTGGTCGTATCAATGCGGAATAAGACCGAAAACGGTTCTCGTCGGAGCACATTTATGCCGGAATCATCCTGGGCTAGAACGTACTTCCCGTCCGGACTGAACTGAAAATGTGTAACGTCACCCCGAAGCGGAGTGGTCAATGATCGTTTTACTATCAAGCCCGGTAGTCTTTCTTCCTTCTCAAAGCTGGATCTCGTGACCACATACGAACGCCATTTTTCGAAATCGGCGACTGAACCGGTCGCTCTCTTGTCGAGGCAATCGGCCGGCAGAGATTCAAGCGCCTTGGTCAGCTCACGGAGGCGTTTTTCTTCAGGCTTGGTTCCGGTGAAGATGCCCGCAAGACCGCCCCCGGTCCTGCCCTCCGTTTCGGCTAACCTGTCCCAAGCTGTAACGATCGCCTTTGGATCGTATCCAGCAGCAGCCATCGCATAAAACCCTATTTTGTCGGCTTCTAGTTGTTGATCATCCTCATGCCCACGTCGAGGCCTCAGTCTCTTGGTGCGCTGGTTATCGATCATTCGGTTGAACTTTTCGAAAATGTCTTTTTGGTCGCCAACTTCTCGAATTCCGAGTAGTTCCTTGAAATTTCGCGTCATATCGATTGAAGAGTGTCGGACGATTCCATGCCCCAATTCGTGGCCGATGATGCCCGCGAGTTCGTCTTCGTTTCTTACGAACGCGATCATTTTGCGAGTGACGTAGATGCGTCCGCCAGCCGACGCAAATGCGTTTAGCTCTGGACGATCAACGACAACGAACTGGAACTTAATGCTCGTCGGAGGGAGATGGGCAACAAGTCTTTCTCCTATCGCGCGAAGATATCTGTTCGCCTCATCATCGCGAATGATTCGGTAGTTCTTTTGAAAGTAGTCGGCAATAACGTCGCCGAGAATCATTTCTTGTTCTTCGTTGAAAATGTTTGACTGGGATCTGTTGAGGAGAATTTCGGGAGCCTTGCACGGTTGCTGAGAGCTTGCGGCGACGCAAAAACCAAAGAGTGCAAAAAGAGCAAAAATAATTCGATTCTTAATCATACGGTTATCTTTCAATGGTTGGGAATTCGGATGAGCAGTCGCAACCGCTTAGATATATTATAGAGGATTTTTTTGGTCAGAGCGCAAAAACCCTATTTCTTGTGAACCCATTCTTTTTCTCAGCTATTTTACCCTGCTTGTTCGCCGCTTTAGAAAATCCATCAGCACAAACTGTGTGAGGTTGTTCGGGTTGGCAAAATAGGCCTTGCCGCGGGTCATGGCGGTCATTTGTTTGACGAATTCGACGAGGTAATGGTCACTGGCGAGCATGAACGTGTTTATCATCACGCCTGATTTTCGGCAGGCTTGGACCTCTTTGAACGTCTCGGCCATGACGAACGGGTCGTTGCCCATCGAATTTTTGTAGAGCAGGCGGGTTTCGCCGGCGACAGTGTCGGAGTAGCGGCGATAGCTAAAATATGCGGCGTTCGACGGTTCGATAAACGCAGCCGTCGGTTTGCCGTCAGTGACCATCACGATCTGCTTCATGTCCTTGGCTTGCGCGGTCAGGATGCGGCGGGCGAGTTTTAGCCCTTCGGCGGTATTTGTGTGATACGGCCCGACCTGGGTCGAGGCGAGTTTCGATATCGGCAACTCCTCGGCTCCGTCGTGGAAGAGGACTATCTTCAAGCTGTCGCCGGGATACTGCGTGCGGATCAAGTGCGCAAGTGCGATCGCGACCTTTTTAGCCGGCGTAAAGCGGTCCTCGCCATAAAGGATCATCGAATGCGAACAGTCGAGCATTACCACGGTCGCGCACGATGATTGGTAGTCCTGCTGACGGACGTACAGATCGCTGTATTCAAGATTCAGCGGCACACCCAATCCCTCGCGGGCGATGGCGGACATCAAGGTGGCGTTAACGTCCAAATTTATCGTGTCGCCGAATTCGTACTGTTTTGAGCTGAGTGCGGCCTCGACGCCGGTATCAAGATGCGGAGTTTCATGACGTCCGATGGACGATCTGCCTACCGATCCGAGAAGTTTCTGAAGCGTTTTATACCCCAGAAAATCAAGGCCCTTGTCCGTAACTTCGAACTTAATATCCCGCGGCATCGGCTCGCCAATTTCTCCCGTGCCAGTACCGTTGCTTGCCTGAGTGCGTTCCCCGGGAACTTCTTTCAGATCGAGATAGCCTTCCTCGACAAGCCGCTCGATGAGCTTGTTAATCAACTCCTCAAGCAGCGAACCTTTGAACTTGCCATCATTTTCGGCAAGCATTTTCTCAACATCGTGCTCGTTAAGAATTCCCTTTTCAAGCAGGGCCTTTAATATTGCCTGCCGAAGAGCGTCGATCGAATCGTCGGGTTTAGTTCTCTCTCGCGTCCACCAGTACTCGTCGTTGTAACCCGAATCGAGCATTGCGTCCGACAGCGAATCCATCAGGTCGCCCAGATCGACGCCGAACACATCAAAACCGTTGAATTTTGAATAGCGAATAAACTTCATTCGAAGAACACCTGTTGGAAAACTTGCAATCCGATCCGGCATTAGGGTAATCTGCACTTACCCAAGATCGTTTGTCCACGTTTTTTCTCTCTCCAGAAACTTAGCATACATCTCTCTCCGGACTGAAATTTTTGAAAGGAAGGAACTACTATATGAAGAAGTTTTTGGTTGGCGCTCTGCTGCTTTTTGTATTCGCCATCACACTGCCCGTCTTGTCCTACGCACAGAGCTGCCGCATTCGCAATGTCCGTGGCCGCTCGGTCAACTATAGCAATGCCAATTACGGCTACAACAACCGGCGAAACTACAACCGCAGAAGTTCCCGTCGGAGCAGCGAACGCGGATATTATCAGCCCGCTTACTATTACGATAATGCACCTCGACGAGGCAATTACCGCAATTCGCCGAATTATTATTACGGTTCACGCAGGCCGAGCTTTTACCGAAGGCATCGCAACGTGATCAACATAGGTCTTGGTACCGGCGGCGGTGCGTTGATCGGCGGATTGCTTGGCGGCAGGCGCGGTGCCGTCATCGGAGCACTTGCGGGGGCGGGCGGTTCGGCCCTTTACACCTACAAGATCAGGCCGAAACAGCGGCGTTATTACAGATAATTCACATTGACTCTCTCTCCGCCTTTACGCGGCCTCCTTTCGCGAACATCGACGAAGGGGGCCGTATTTTTCTTTAGCGATATCGCATACCATTTCGCCGTTTTGTAACCGATTTAGTGCCGCTCGATCTGCTAACGTCCGCATTCGTAAACCGTAAACCGTTGATTTATATGAGGTTAACATTTGTGGCACGCCCGTTGCGACCTATGTTGGGCAGAGGAGGCAAATGCCTTCTGAAAAGTTTTATACAGGGGGAAAGAGCAATGAGAAAATATATTACTTATTTCGTGATGGCGGCAATGGTAGCGATCATGGTCCCGCTTATGTCAACCGAAGCGGCGGCTCAGAAGCGTTATACAAAAACATTCACAACGAATGGCCGAACCTACGTAAGGCAGACCAATAAGAAGCCAAGTGTTTATCGCAGACACCGTAACTTGATCAACATCGGTATCGGCACCGGTGCGGGAGCGTTGATCGTCGGATTGGTCGGCGGCAAAAAGGGTGCCTTGATCGGCGCACTGGCCGGCGGCGGCGGCTCGGCTTTGTACACGTACAAGCTGAACCCGAAGAAGACGCGTTATTACAAGAATAACAGAAGCTACAACAACAGAAACTATAATGCTAGAAGCTATAGACGCTACTAGTTAGTTGAGAACGAACCGGGGAAGGTGAAGCCGTGATCGAATCGAAAGATTCGTCACGGCTTTTATTCTGTGTTGGCATCAGAGCGAAGCGTCCACCACGCGCGGACGCTTGTGAAAGAGAGCGCCAAGAAGAACACGGAAATAATTAGGTCAATATATCCCCCTATTCCTCGAAACCAGTCACTGAAAAGGGCAATCGAACAAGCCAAAATAATTGCTGACAAGACCAGGAGAACCCATGGGCGCTTACGAATCCAAGGATTGGGCTGGAAGGAAAAAAGGGAAGCGATTAACCTATTCATATTAATTATACCCCTCGAGATCCGTCAGATCCTCATAGATCATTCCTCGCCGGTCTCGTTTTGCTTTTGTCACCGCCTCAAACCCGCCGTCCTCGCTGCGGGTGATCTTGTTCTGAGCGTAAAGGCCTTCGAGTACGAATTCGCACGCGGACACAAGTTTTGCTTTTTCTTTTTTGTTAAAATCCAGCGGCACCAATGTTGATTCGATCAACTCGGGCACGCTTTCAAGAAGCAAAACACACTCCGCCGCCGAGGCCGTGTCCGAGAGCAATATCTTATTTCCCTGCTCAAACCATTGCACCGACGGTTCGAAATCGATGCCCAGGAAAAATCCCTCGAAAATAACTCCGCTTGCCCGCTTTATCAGGTCTTTGGCCAGCCGCACGGCCCCGATCTGCTCGCCTTCATACTCTAGTTCCATCTTGCCCGTCATCGCCGGGAGTGCCGCGTAGATGTCGGAAATACGCGGCACGACATCGGCTTCGCCCGTCAGCAGAGACCGCCGCTCGGCATTCGAGACCGCCGACTCCAACGCGGTGATCGAAAATCGCTGAGACACGCCCGAGCGTTTATCGACCCGCTGATCATCGCGCGCCTCGAAACCGATCTGTTCGATTATCTCTGCAATAAAATCTGGCACGTTCACCGCCGCATCCCGCGCGATCCACGCTTCCTGCTGAGTAATTGCTGAGCTCAACTGAACATTCTCAGGGTAATGCGTGTGCACCTCGGCCCCGATGCGGTCTTTCAGCGGAGTAATGATCTTTCCGCGTGCCGTGTAATCTTCCGGGTTCGCGGAAAATACCAAAACAACATCCAGCGGCAGTCGCACAGGGTAACCCTTTATCTGCACATCGCCTTCCTGCATGATGTTGAACAGGCCGACCTGAATTTTCCCCGCAAGATCGGGCAGCTCGTTTATTGCAAAAATTCCTCGGTTCGCTCTAGGCAGCAGGCCAAAGTGGATCGTCAGCTCGTCCGACAAAAGGTGGCCGCCTTTCGCCGCCTTGATCGGATCGACGTCGCCTATGATGTCCGCGATCGTCACATCTGGCGTGGCCAGTTTTTCGACAAACCGGTTATCGCGGCTCACCCAATCGATCTTTGTTTCGTCTCCGTGCAGATCGACGGTCTGCCGCCCATACGCGCTCAGCGGGGCGAACGGATCGTCATTTATTTCAGACCCGGCAATGATCGGGATCGTATCGTCCAATAGCTCGGTCAACTGCCGCAAAATACGGCTCTTCGCCTGGCCGCGAAGCCCGAGCAGAATGATGTTATGCTTCGACAGGATCGCATTTACGATCTGCGGAATCACGGTTTCTTCATACCCGATGATCCCAGGAAACAGCTTTTCACCCGCCCGCATTTTCGCGATCAGATTGGAGCGCATCTCGTCCTTGACGCTCCGCACCGCGTAATCGCTCGCTTTTAATTCACCCAATGATCGTTCGTTTTGCATAAATTCATTCTACCGCACCGATGCAAAAATGCAGGACGAAACCTTGCAGATCAGCAGCCGGCGGAGCGAAAACCTAATCTGACTTTGCTCCGATCAAATACACGACCGGTTCGTCGCCCGGCACCCGTGCTGAATGAACCCTTCCCGCGGGCATAAAGTCGCGGTCGCCGGCGCTCAACACGACCGTGCCGAAGCCGTTAACGTTCAACTCCAGCGTTCCGGAGATTATCCAGTGCGATTGGTCCTCGCCGTGGTCGTGGTCGGCATAAACGGTGCCGGCCGCATCCGACCATTGAAATACGCTGTAGCCTTCGCTTTTCATCGCAGCCGTCAGTTCACTCGCATTTGGCCGTTCCGGGCGGTCCCATCGTTTTATGTGATATTCCATCGATACAAATCCTATAACGTCATTCGCATTGGCCAGAGCTTATATTACAATTTCTCCATGATCCACACCGCGTCCGGCCAGCTCGAAAAATTTCAGGATTCCGTAGGCATTAAGTTCCAGCTATACAACAGCTTGTTCCTCTCGCTGCCGTTTTACGGCGTGGACAAGACGGGAATATTGCTTTCGCTGTTCGGCAGCCGCTGCGAAGAAGGCTTTGCTTCGGGGCAGAGCCCGATCGAGATCATCGAGAACTATTTCTCCGACCGGTCGGCGGAACAGACCGTCGATCTGATGTTCCGGTTCGTTCAATATGCCGAGCGGCAGGTAGTGTTGTTCGACGCGTTGGAGGACGCAGCGTTCGGCGAACTTCACGATACGCAGGGCTCCGGCACCTTTGCTCAATTAAAGAATGCGGCCGTCCAGGCCGACCGCCTCGAGGACTTAAAGAAAAAACTCGAGCACTTTTCGGTCCGCCTTGTCCTGACGGCGCATCCTACGCAGTTTTATCCCGACGCCGTGCTCGGCATAATCAACGACCTCGTTACCGCCATCTCGGAAAACAACGTCAGCGACATAAATATGCTCCTTCAGCAGCTCGGCCGAACGCCGTTTTTTAAGAAGGAAAAGCCGACGCCTTTCGACGAAGCGACGAGCCTGATCTGGTATTTGAAAAATGTTTTTTATGATGCGATCGGCGCCATCGCGGCCGACCTGAAAAACGCCGTGGGTGAAGATGCCGACCTGAAAAGCCTTATCAAAATGGGCTTCTGGTCGGGCGGCGACCGCGACGGCAATCCGTTCGTCACCACCGAAACGACAAAACTGGTCGCCGACGCATTGAGGCGGGCCGTGCTTAAGCGTTATCACGCCGATGTTCGCCAACTGAAACGCCGCCTGACCTTTGCGAATGTCGAATCGGCCGTTGCTGAACTTGAACAAAGGCTTTACCAGGAAGCTTTTCAGACAGATGGGACGGCACTGACCAGGAACGAAATCCTCGGCCATCTGAAAGGCCTGCGTGAAACGCTGCTTACCCGCCACAACGGCCTGTTCAGCCATCTGGTTGACGCTCTGATAAATAAGGTCGAGATCTTTGGCCTATATTTCGCGGCGTTGGATATCCGGCAAGAGGCGTCGGAACATTCAAAGGTGCTTCAAACCATCGCCGATGAAACCGGGCTGCTTTCGGCTGAGTACTCTTCGCTTTCCGATAGTGAGAAGATCGAGGCGCTTGTGAATATTACAAAGCCGGTCGATGTTGAAAAACTTTCTGACGAATTCGCCCGGGAAACCATCCAGACAGTTGCGGCGGTCAAATATATCCAGCAGCACAACGGTGCCGAGGGCTGTGAACGTTACATCATCAGCCAATGTCAGAGCGCCGTTCACCTGATCGAAGTCTTCGGTCTTTTTCTGCTGGGCGGCTGGCAAAAGGAAGAGTTGAACGTCGATATTGTGCCGCTCTTTGAAACGGTGATCGATCTTCAGCAGGCCCCGCAAATAATGCGCGAGCTATACGATCTGCCCGCGTATCGCGACCATCTTGCCCGGAGAAACGACCGCCAAACGATCATGCTCGGCTTTAGCGACGGCACCAAGGACGGCGGCTATCTGATGGCAAACTGGAGCATTTACAAGGCCAAAGGCGACCTTACGAGGTTGTCGCGTGAATTTGGCATTGACGTAATATTCTTCGACGGTCGCGGCGGCCCGCCCGCACGGGGCGGCGGCAAGACGCACAGATTCTACTCGTCGATGGGAAATAATATTGCCGGAGACGCGATCGAATTGACCGTTCAGGGCCAGACCGTCAGTTCGAATTTCGGAACGGTCGCCTCGGCCAGATACAACATCGAGCAGCTCCTTCATGCCGGGGTCCACAGCGACCTGTTTGGCCGGAAAGAGACAACCTTCACCCCGCGGGAAGGCGAGCTGATGTCGGCCCTTGCCGCCGAAAGCTTTAAGTCCTATGACGAGCTAAAAAAGCATCCGGATTTTCTCGATTACCTTTCTGAGGTCAGCCCGCTTCGATTTTACGGGGAAACTAATATCGGCAGCCGGCCGGCCAAGCGCGGCGGCGGCAAATTGACGCTCAAGGACCTGCGGGCGATACCGTTTGTCGGGGCCTGGAGTCAGATAAAGCAAAACGTCCCGGGCTTTTATGGCGTGGGAACCGCCCTGCAAAAAATGGATGCTGATCTTGACGAAATAACTGCCATGTACGCGAACAACCGGTTCTTTAAGGCCCTGATCGACAATTGCGAAATGGCGATGCAGAAGTCATATTTTCCGTTAACAGCCTTTCTTGCCGATGATCCCGATCACGGGGAGCTTTGGAATAAGATCCATGACGAATACGAACTCTGCCGCGGGTATCTGACGCAGATCTCAGGCACCCAGGATCTGATGTCCGATCTGCCCATCGAACAGCAATCCGTCCGCACCCGCGAAAGGATCGTGCTTCCGCTCGTCACGATCCAGCAGTACGCCATTACTAAAATTCGGGAGAGCGAAGCAAAAGGCGAGAGCGCCGAAAAGCGTTCGGTTTACGAGAAACTTGTCATTCGCTGTTCGTTCGGGATAATTAACGCCGGACGGAATTCGGCTTGAGGCTTTGTCACAAACAAAAAACTTGCCTGTTACAATATCTGGGCTACAATCTTATTGAGAAGATCATGACAGACTCAACCGGAAAACCGACGATCAAAACTATCGAGGTCACGAAGAATACCTGGATTCTGGAATTGCCCTCCGAGATCTGTGAGCGGGAAGGTTTCGCGGACGGGACTCTTGCCAGCTTGACAATAAGAAACGGGGCAATTCAAGGCTCCTTCATCCATCCCGGAGCCGAGGCAAAGCGATCTGCTGAGCGGTTCATCAAGAAATACGACGGCTTTATGAAGGACATGGAGCCCGTCGATGGCTGATGCGATCAATTATCTTGATTACATTAACGCCGTCGAACTACACTTTGCCCTAATGAACACTTGGGGCGAAACTCGTTTCGGGGTCGAAAACCGTGATCTCATCGAATCAGCTCTCGCCCGCCCTAGGCACGCCGCCATTTACGAAAAAGCCGATCTCGTCCGTCAGGCCGCAACACTTGTTTTTGGTCTTATCAAAAATCATCCGTGGACCGGCGGCAACAAACGAACCGCCAGTTTCCTGATGGATGAGTTTCTTTATCGAAACGGTTTGGAGCTGTCCGCAACCTCTGCCGATCTTTATACCATGTCACTCGCCGTTGAATCGGGTGAATGAAAGGTTGATGAGATCGAGGTTTGGCTGCGCGAACGTGTTCGGAACACGTAACCTTCATCATGCAAGCTAAAAAGTGTAAGTATTCGCCCCGATCATTGTATCCGCGATCCGCTGCCGGGCGGCGATCGTGTTGACGGGTGCGTTGTTTTTTGTAAACCGCTTTAGAGCTACCAGCAACGTGCGGCCTTCGTCACCTTCGGCGATGGCGGCTATCGTGTTCTTTGCCTTTGCATCGATACGCTGAATGGCGTCGTTACAGTAAACCGAAGCCATGTCGATGTAGCGGCCCGCCGCTTCTTCGCCATCTTTTTCGGCGATCTTCCTCGCACGCAGGATGGCGGTTTCCATTTGATAGGCGTCCATAATAATGTCGGCGCAATTGATCAAAACTTCCTGCTGATCGCTGAGCCCCATCATATATTTCTGAGCAGCCGAACCGAGCACCATCAGAGCGATCTTCTTTGCGTTCTGTGCAAGTTTTGTTTCCGCGGCGAGCAATCCCGAATCATCATCAAACGACATTTGCGGATTCAGGATCTCGTCCTGCAATGCCTTTGCGGCCTGTATGATGCCGAGCTTGCCTTTCATCGCACGCTTCATCAACTGGCCGGGAATGAGCATGCGGTTTATCTCGTTCGTGCCCTCGAAAATACGGTTGATGCGCGAATCGCGATATGCCTTTTCCGCCGGATAATCGGCCGAATAACCATAGCCGCCGTAGATCTGCACCATCTCATCGACCACAAAATCGAGCGATTCCGAACAGGCTACTTTATTGATCGACGATTCAACCGCGTATTCCTCGATCGACTGTAATTTTTTTTCGCTATCCGCGCCGTCGCCGATCAACGCGTCTATCATTCCGACCGTGCGGTATGTGATCGATTCGGACACCCATGTGCGAATCGCCATCTCGGCCAGTTTATGCTTGATCGCGCCAAAACTGGAGATCGGTTTATTGAATTGATGCCGTTCGTTGGCGTAACGCACCGCTTCGTGTATCGCTAACTTCGCACCGCCGGTCACGGAAGCCCCGAGCTTGAATCGGCCTACGTTCAAAACGTTAAAAGCTATCTTTGCTCCATCACCTACGTTGCCGATCAGGTTTCCGACCGGGATCTTCGCGTCGGACAAAATGACGGCGGTCGTCGAGGAAGAGTTAATTCCGAGCTTGTGCTCTTCGCCGCCCGGATGGCAATTGTCTGATCGCGGAACGAGAAAGCACGAAAACTTATCTTTCTCTCCATCCACCTTTGCGAAAACGAGATACACATCGGCGAATCCGCCGTTTGTGATCCACATCTTTTCGCCATTGAGCATATAATGCTGTCCGTCTTCGGTAAGTTTCGCCGTGCACTTTGCACCGAGGGCGTCCGAACCCGAACTCGATTCAGTCAGGCAATATGCCGAAACTGCCTCGCCCGAAATGATCTTCGGGATCCACTCTTTTTTCAATTCTTCCGAGCCCCAATAGACGATCGGCAGGAGACCGATTGACGTTTGCGCTCCGTATGTGGAGCCAAACCCGCTGCCGCGGCCGACCATTTCAGCAATGATCGCTCCCGACGTTTGGTCGAGATCAAGGCCGCCGTAAGCCTCTGGAATGGTCGCGCCCAGCAGCCCCAAATCACCGGCTTTTTTCAGCAGATCGCGGGCGATCTCCCATGCGTGGCCTTCCAACGCCTCTAGATTCGGCACGACCTCATTGTCGATATATTCGCGACAAGTCTCGCCGATCATCCGGTGCTCGTCGGTAAAATCTTCCGGCGTAAAAACCTCGACCGCATCCGCGATCAAGAACTCGCCGCCTTTCATATATTCTTTTTCCATTTGTGCTTCCATAACGATCTTTTGCCACGAATCACACGAATGGCACGAATAAATCTATTTGTGTCATTCGTGGCTAAAACTCCTTTCTTAATCTAATCTTTCAAAAATCCCCGCCGCACCCATGCCGCCGCCGACGCACATTGTGACCATTCCGTACTTTGCGTTTCGGCGTTTCATTTCCTGCAGAATCGTCGCCGTCAATTTCGCACCGGTGCAGCCGAGTGGGTGACCGAGCGCGACGGCACCGCCGTTGACGTTGACCTTGTCGGGATTCATTTCCAAAACCTTCATCACCGAGAGACCTTGTGCGGCGAAGGCTTCGTTTAGCTCGATGACGTCGATCTGGTCGAGCGTGAGGCCGGCAAGTTTCAATGCCTTCGGGATCGCATAAACCGGCCCGATACCCATTTCTTCGGGCAAACAGCCGGCCGTAGCAAACGAAACGAAACGAGCCAGCGGCGCAATGCCGAGCTCTTTTGCTTTGTCCGCCGACATAACTACCGCCGCTGCCGCTCCGTCGGACATCTGGGAAGAATTACCCGCCGTGACCGTGCCTTTTGCGTGAAATACGGCCCGGAGTTTTGCCAGCCCCTCGAGCGAAGTATCGGCACGCGGGCCTTCGTCGGTATCGAAAACGACTTCCTTGCGGCGGACGCGACCGCTTTCGTCGAATTCGTCAACAAAAACATTCATCGGCACGATCTCGTCCTTGAATTTGCCTTCCTTAATAGCGGCAAGCGCCTTTTGATGCGAGCCATACGAAAACTCATCAGCCTGGTCGCGGGTGATCTCATATTTCTTTGCGAGGTTCTCGGCTGTCAGGCCCATGTTGAGGTAATAGTCGGGATACGAATCCACAAGGGCCGGATTTGGCCGCAGCGTGTTTCCGCCCATCGGGATCATCGACATTGTCTCTAATCCGCCCGCGACGATTATCTCCGCACCGCCGGTCGCTATCCGGTCCGCCGCCAAAGCGATGGTCTGCAAGCCGGACGAGCAATAACGATTCACGGTCATCGCGCTAATCTCAACCGGCAAACCGGCCGCGATCATCGCCGTCCGGGCGACGTTCATTCCCTGCTCCGCTTCGGGAAACGCACAGCCCATAATGACATCCTCGATCTGCGACACATCAAGACCGGGCACACGTGCCACCGCATCCTTGATCGCCGCCGCCCCAAGATCATCCGGCCTCGTATTCTTCAATGTGCCCTTCGGCGCCTTCCCCACAGCCGTACGCACGGCCGATACAATTACTGCTTCTTTCATATTCATCTATCCTTAAACCTTAATTTAACTATCCCCGTGAATCAGCCTTATCGTGCCATGAGAAGTAACATTTCCAACATTGTTTGGCCTCTGGGGTGCGGGCAAGTTCTCTGCAAGACGGACAGCGATTCATAAATCGTTCCGTGGACTTGTCCGCAATCAATCTCGCTTTTACCGTTTTGTAAAATTGAACTTCTCCACCACTCAACAATTTGAGTACATTTTCATCCGTCGACAAAACCTTCGCTTTCAACATTTTCCTCATCGAGTCTGAATCGGAGTACTCAAGTTTCTTTATACCAAGTAGATGACGATGCGCCTGACGCTCCTCGTTGGTCAATAGATCTGGACACCAGCTAAAAACGTATTGCGTAAAATTGTCCATTCTCGAAAGTTCTTCTTAACGATCTCCTGCGGCTGACGGCCTTTGCGATTCTGCCCGTCGTTTGATTTTCTTCAACATCTCCATTCTTATCAGTCCGCTGAACGGCTGGATGAATGTTCCAGTAAACCCAAAACTCCCGCGGCTGCCGTCATCGAAGCATCTGATCCCGTTTCGGTTGTCAGATCCGTCTTATTGCCGAGCGGTCGAGCGAAAAATTCCAGCCCGCTTTTGCGTAACCGGGTTTTTCAAACTCACGAAAATTTGACGCATCAACCTTTTGCATGTCGCCCCAAGGCGTCCAAAACCGGCCTGCCAAACCGATGAGAACTTCTTTATTCACGATCTCGCCAAGTATCTTGAATCTGGAATATTCCAGATTTCTAAGGGTGACAGGCATTCCACGCGGTCGAAACAGCAACCTGACTATAAAAGAATCGCTAAAATCAACCTCATTTGCAGCTACTTTAATTCCTCATACGCCTCAAGTAATGCGTTGGCGGCGTCGGCGACGATTAACGGAATCTCGTCGTATGTGTCGGCCTCAGTGACCAGCCCCGGCCATATCGGACAGGTTACCGCTCTCGGTTCTGACAGAACCGCCATCTCATTTGACCGCTCCGTTCTGCTTGTACACTTTCCCGTTCCTCATCACAAAAACCACATCCTTCACCGTCTCGATCTTTTCGAGAGGGTTGTCACGGACGGCGATGATGTCGGCCCGGAAACCGGGTTTGATCGAGCCGCGATTGTTGTCAACGCCGAGTACTTTGGCCGGATGTGTCGTTAATGCCTGCAAGATCACTAATGATGAAATGCCGGTCAGCTTCCATTCGTCAACCGTATCTATCGAGACCTTGCCGCGCGGAAATTCCTTTGTGTTATAGGTAACATCCGGACCCCAGACGAGCATCACGCCGGCCTTGTTCGCACGCCGCACGGGATCGATGAACCATCGCTCGTTGGTCTCCTTGTTTCCGCCGGCGTTGCCGCTGAGGACCGCTTCGGTCTCGGTAAAAGGTATCGGCACGATCGGGACATTATTCTTTTTGGCGATGGCAAGTGCTTCATCCGTTATGGCAACAGCGTGTTCGATCGAATCGACACCTGCCTTTGCGGCGTTCAATGCGCCCGCAGCCGTCCAGGCGTGAGCGGCCAGTTTCAGTCCAGCAGCATGCGCTTCTTCTATGGCGAACTTTATATCATCGACGGAGTAGATATATCGCTGGTCGTCGATCACGAGCTTAATGACCGTTGCCCCGTAATGGATATTTTGACGGATCGCTTTCCGCATCTCATCGCGCGTATCGGCGAAAAGATATTCAGGTTCGGCCAGGTCCTGCTTGTCGGGTTGGAGCTGAAATTGCCCGCCGTACGGGGCAATGATCCGCCCGGCCGTAATAAACGTAGGGCCGTCGATCTCGCCGCTGTTTATCATTCGCCGAACTTCGACGCACGCATAATTCCCCTCGTTGCCGACATCGCGAACGGTCGTAAACCCGTATTCGAGCATTGACCTCGCATTGACCGCTCCC